>JAJDEE010000183.1 GCA_029259975.1 Planctomycetota bacterium | reverse complement strand
GTGTGACCAGTTTTTTGTCGAACGGCGCTCCATGCAGAGCGGCTTTGGCCAATTCTTTCCACTGCTCGTATTGAACAGGCGGGAAATCGTCGTGGATGGAAAATTCTGGATCGAGCATAGTAATCAACGTTTGTAACCGTTCACGAAAAAATGAAAACTCACGCAAAGACGCGAAGGCGCAAAGGGAGAAATCCGTCAATAACAACGAAACGTAGTCCAGTAACCATTATCTATTCTCCCCTGCTGTCTTTGTGTCTTTGCATGATTCCCTTACCTTTACGTTCTTCCTTGCTTAGCGCCTTCGCGCCTTTGCGTGAGACTCTGTTCAAGCTAGGGCCGTGAACGGCCACTAACGTTTTTTGTCTATTGGATCGTAATTTGGTGACTACGGACTCTTTCCTTAGCTCTTAGCAGGCTCGCAAAGTTCGGTGAGTACACCGTGTGAGCTTTTGGGATGTATAAATGCGATCTGCATGTGATGCGCACCACCTCGAGGTTGATCATCGATCATACGCAACCCCGATTCTTTGAGTTGATCAATCCGGGCTTGGATGTCGTCGACCGTAAAGGCAAGGTGATGCAACCCTTCGCCTCGCTTATCAAGAAATTTTGCGATCGGTCCGTCGGGGTCGGTTGATTCCAGTAATTCGAGTCGCACGTTATCCACGCGAAAAAATGCAACTCTCACGTGTTGGCTGGGCACTTCCTCAATGCCTTCGAACTCTGCACCCAAAGCATCTTCGTAGAACGGTCGCTGTGCTTCGATCGAACGCACGGCGATGCCGATATGATTTAGTGATTTGACAGTCTTCATAACCGTATTTCCGTTGCCGTATTCGCACAATTACTTTTGAAACTCACTCGAATTCCACTAAGGTTTGAGTCACTTGGACCGAGTCGCCAGCGGCGGCATGGACCTTGGCAACTTTTCCCGGACCTAGTGCCGTTAGCACCGTTTCCATTTTCATAGCCTCTACTACCATCAATTCATCACCCACTTGCACTGATTGCCCAACTTGGGTTGACACTCGCACAACCACGCCCGATATCGGACTTCGGAATGCTTTACTATCATCCGCCGACCCAACAGCAGCAGGAGGTTGCGCCGCGAGGGGTGTTGCAGCGGTAACAGGCGCAGCATGGATTACGCTGTCAGCGGCTGCATGTGCCAGGGGGACCGGCGGCAGTGACCCACGGTAGGGTTGGTCCTGCTCAATAATTTCGGCCTCGACCTCATAGGTCTTGCCATCAACTGTGATCCGTAATTTCAATCTTCACTCCTCGCGGTATTGAAAGTCGTAGTTAGTGCAGCTTGTGAATGTCGAAACGCGTCCACAAAATCGGAGCCTTGCCCCATCCAAAACCGTGCGACGGAAGCTGGGCTACTCAGTATCGCCTTTGTCAGGTCAAAATTCGAGAGGTGCGTAGCGAAATTGCGAGAATATGGCATCGTAAACCAACGTGAAGGCCATTCTAGCACCAAATGCTGGACAAACCTCACTGTCAGTACTCGATCAAAAGCCTCGGCACTGGCTCCCACTTCTGCCACAACTCCTGATAACGTGTAGAGAGACTTGCGAAACATCATCAGATCGACTGCCAAACGAAGCCCGGCGTCATGAACGATTTCGTCCAATAAGCCAAGCAGCCAGGTAAGCCCAGGGAATTGGCCTCGTCGAATATTTTTTAGCGAGCGTTTAAGAATCTCTCGCATCTTCGTCTGATCAACGTGACCTCGGGCAGACATTTGATTCAGCACCTCGAACATTCGCTGTTTGTCTTGCGTGGCAGCGCCAAGCATGATTTGCACGATTGCCGCTCTCGACTGCTCGTCGAGCCACCCCACCAGACTCCAGTCGAGAAGTGCTAGGCGCCCGTCGGTGGTGAGAAAAATATTGCCGGCATGAGGATCGCAGTGAAATAAGGCTCGTCTCTGCTTCGCAAATACAGGCTTTGCGATAGTTGCGTCGATTAGGAGTTTTGCTAAACGGTGCCGATCGCGAGTTTCGGTAAACGGGTGATTGGTGATCTTGTCGCCCCAGACACGCTGCATGGCAGTGATGCGGGGAGTACAGCAATCAAACACGCTAGGAATCTGTACCCGATCTTCGTCAGCGTAAAATTCCTGGGCCGCACGCAACTTGTCTTGCTCCTCGTCGAGTCGAATCTCTCCCAGTAGCTTGTCGCGAACCAACTGAAATGCTTCCTGGTAGTCGAGGTGTGGAATTTTCAGCTCGTCGCAGCGTTCGTCGAGATGTATTCCAACACGTTCCAAAAGCTGCAGCTCTTCTTCAAGTTGTTTTTCAATGTCGGGCTTCAAAACTTTGAAGACCCCATGTTCTTTTGTTCCGTTCGTCTGTTTGGTGAATGGAATAACAACCGCCACGCTAGCCTCAGCGATTGCGGCTGGAGCCAAGCGAATGCCCAGCTTGTCGAGTGAGCCTAGTTCTTTGTCGAGAATTTTCTGGATGGTATGCTGGGGTACGCTAGGCGACAACGACTCCAACTGTCGTAGTTCCTGCCGTAGTTCGGAGGAAAGACGCTGATCTCTTGCCAACACTTGGCCGATCTTTTGCAGCACAGGGCAACCCCGAGCCAGTAGTCCTATCCGCGCCGAGATTCCAACGGCCGGACTTAGTATTGCCTGCTGAGAAAGTAGGTGAGCTTGCCGCGACGCTGGCAGGCCTTCCAGGAAGACTGCCAAACCATCGCAGACGGGTTTCGCAAAGTGTCGTTTGTCTGCGGCTAAGAGCGAGGCAAGTGCGGTTTCGTCTAACAGTCCGTTCCAGTTCATCAAAGCAACCATGTTGGCTATCCTTCACCGGTCTGTTGCGAGCGCGGTGCCAACCATCCGTCGAGGTGTGGCCAAGTGTTCTTTTCCGCACCACTCCCCGCCATAATGCCGATATGACCTCCGCGAACCCGAAAGAGTTCCTTGTCCTCGCTACCGACGAGGTCCATAATTCCTTCCGACTGACAGGGGGGCGTGATGTGATCTGACTCAGCAATCACATTAAATAGATTGGCCGTCAGTCGGCTGAGGTCGACCCGTTCGCCGCGGATTTTCAACCGGCCCTCGACCAGCTTGTTTTCTTTGTAGAACTCGTTGATTAATTGTTGGTAGGCAGCGCCGGCCATGGGGATAATGTCTCGCACCCACGTATTCATGGCATGCCAAGCGTCGGTTCGTTTCGTACTCTCAATGTTGTCCCACAACATGGTATAGGTGCCGATAAAATTCTCGATAGGTTTGAGCATCTTCGCTCCACTATCGATCATCTCGCCGGGAACGTTGCCGAAAGCTTCGACAATCGACTCAGGTTTGAAATTGGGATCGCTCGTCCAACGAATGAATCCACTCGACTTCTTGTCTGAAAAGTCGAGCGGTGCCGTCAGCAAGATTAAATTTCGCAGGCCATCGTCTGGACGCAGCGAGGCGTAGAGGGTGCTAATCAAGGCTCCCAAGCACCAGCCGAGGATGCTGAATTCGTTGGACCCGGAAACCGCCTTGAGCTTGCGGATGACTCGCGGTAGGTATTCGAGCGTGTAGTCATCAAAATCGAGATTCTTGTCTTCTGGCCCCGGCTCGCCCCAATCGAGCAAGTACAGATCGTAGCCCTTGTCGAGCATGTACTCGGCAAAGCTATGGCCTGGCCGCAAATCAAGCACGTGCGGCCGATTCATGATTGCAAATACCAGCAACAACGGAGTCGCATGACGCTCTTCGCGAGGGCGGACAGGAACGTAGCGATACAGCTTTGCTTTGTTCAATGTCCAAATCAGCTCTTTTGGGGTTTGCGCAATTGAAGCATCGGTGTTGAGTAACCGATTGAACGTTTGAGTATTCCGAGCCAAATCGTGCCATCCTTCGCTGATATCAGAAAACGAAGGAATTTCCACTTGACCGTTTTGTGTGTCGTTCATGTTGGTATCCTCTCAACCCAAGGTGTTTTGAATCAGTACACCACTACTCGGAACGGCCGTCGCTCAGCTTGCTCAAGAAAGTATCTAGCTTTGCGTCCAGATCGTCTAAACGCATCTCAATGTTGGTCAGCCGCTCTGCCAGTCGTGTGATATCGTCGGACGAGGGCATCTTCAGGTTCGCCAATGCTTGCGACATGCTCTTGTCTAGCATCTTGCGAACGGGAGTGGAGCTACTCAACCATGCGTCAAGCATCCGACCAGTCGACTCGGCATAGACGTCGGTCTGGACGGCTTTGCCCATCATCTTCGCCCAAGCATCTATGTTTGTGTCGCGCATCTCTTTGAACATTCCGGTTGGGTCGAACGGATTGAAAGATTCTTTATCTTCACTCATGACTTGAGCCTTTCACTAAATAAGATTGTCGAGCGGAATGGAAGCCGGCACTCTTTGGCGTGCAACACGCTACATGTACGCTCCACCATTGACATTAATCTGTTGCCCCGTGATATAGTCGCCGTCAGTGATTAGAAAACTGACAGCTTTTGCGATTTCTGCGGGCTGACCAAAGCGCCCCATCGGTATCCGTTTTTTGATCGATTCCTGGACCTTCTCGGGCACTTCTGCAAACATGTCGGTCTCAGTAAAACCAGGCGAGACGGTGTTCACGGTGATGCCGGTTGGTGCCAACTCTAGCGCGGCCGTTTTGGTGAAGGCGATAATCCCTCCCTTGCTCGCGCTGTAGTTCGCCTGGCCAAATGCGCCGATCTGACCGTTCATCGAGCTAATGTTGACGATGCGTCCGAAATTTCCTTCCGTCATTATCGGAATGGCAGCCGAAGTCGTGTAAAAGTAGCCGTTTAGATTGGTCCCGATGACTTCTTCCCACTGCTCGTCCGTCATCTTACGTAGCGAACGATCACGGGTAATCCCAGCGTTGTTGACTAGAATGTCGAGGCCGCCTAACTCTTCTGCTACGTTTTTGACCATCGCGCGGGCCGACTCTCGGTCGGCGAGATTTGCCTTGGCGAGTATTGCTGTACCACCAAGTTTGCTGATCTCGTCTACCACAGCTTGTGCTTTTGCATCGCTACTTTGATAGTTCACCGCGACCTTGGCACCTTCTCGAGCCAATTCCACGGCGATCGCTCGACCGATGCCCCGCGAGGCACCGGTCACTAAGGCAGCCTTTCCGTCCAAACGACCCATGGTCACTCTCCCATTTTGCTAGTGTATTTTTGCCAGGTGTTTTTTGATTATTCGATTCGATCTTCAGCGACATGCGCCCACGTTAGTCTCGTTCAAACAAGGCGGCGATGCCTTGTCCTCCGCCGATGCACATCGTCACCAACGCCCGTTTTCCGCCGATACGTTTTAGCTCGTACAGTGCCTTGATCGTTAAGATCGCTCCTGTAGCGCCGATCGGATGCCCAAGCGAAATACCACTCCCGTTGGGATTGGTGCGATCGGCTGGTAGCTCAAGCGAGCGACACACAGCCAGCGCCTGGGCTGCAAAAGCTTCGTTGACTTCCAGAACATCAATGTCATCGAGACTCAAGCCCGTTTTTTCGAGCAACGAACGAACGGCAGGTACCGGACCGATGCCCATGAGCTTAGGATCGACGCCCGCGTAGGTGTAGGCGACGAGCCGACCGAGCGGTTGAATCCCTCGTGCAAGCGCCATCTCGCGGTCCATCAGCACTACAGCTGCCGCTGCATCGTTGATGCTCGAAGAATTACCCGCCGTGACAGTTCCCGATTTATCGAACACAGGCCGCAGCTTGCCAAGTTTCTCGACCGAGCTGTCAGGTCGTACTGTTTCGTCTGTGTCAAACAGCTTAGTGTCGCGTTTGACTTTGATCTCGACCGGGGCAATTTGCTCTTTGAAATACCCTTTTTCAATCGCTTTGGCGGCGCGCGAGTGGCTTTCCACGGCGAGGGCGTCCTGATCTTCTCGTGAGATATCGTACTTTTTAGCGACATTCTCGGCGGTCACGCCCATGTGCGTATCTTCGAAAGGGTCGCTCAACGCCGCAACCATCACGTCGATTAACGTCGTGTCCATCATCCGCGCGCCCCAACGCATACTTGGCGAAAGATAGGGGCTTCGGCTCATATTTTCGGCACCCCCAGCCACCGTCACGTCGGCATCGCCAAGCATGATGGTTTGGGCTGCCGAAATGATGGCTTGCAAACCACTGCCACATAGACGGTTCAACGTCAAAGCCGGAGTTTCAACCGACAGACCGCCATTAATAGCTGCGACGCGCGCTAGATAATGGTCATGTGCATCGGTATGAATGACATTGCCGAAAACCACATGCCCTACTTCCTTAGGTTCGATTTTCGCGCGGCTAACGACTTCTCTCACGCAATGCGCGGCCAAATCGCAGGGCGGGATATCTTGCAAACTACCACCGTACCCTCCAACGGGTGTCCTGGCACCACTGACAACTACGACATCACGAACCATTACAATCTCTCCCGTAAAAGGGCTCTTCGCGAGCCACACTCGTTAGTTCTACCGAGACGCTGTGTTTCTAGCTGCAATCTAGGACGCAACTCTTATGCCGAGTTGCTAGTCGCGTTGAAAAGTGCCGACGAAACCATCAGCTACCATACGCAGGTCGGCGATCGCAGAATTGCTCAATGAGGGAAGTGGCGATAACCGGCATCGGTGCGTGCGAATCAGCACATACACAACAATAATTTGAGCAGATCCGCCCATGTCAAATGCGATGGAACACACAAAGCTCGATTATTAGACTGTTAACAGCTCTTTCTGACCGTGCAGGACGGAAAATTTTGTCAACTAAGCACACAACTAGGCCAGTTGTTGAGAGGACATCCAAACACATTCGGTGCCCAGCATTCGCTGGAACAGTATTTGCTCCTCGTCCTGTCGCAAAACGTCAAACGACAGAGGCCCTCTGGAACCGGCAGCCTTTTACGACTATAGAACAAGACAATTCAACTGGAGTGTGCAGCATGAAGGGTCGTGAGTTTGTAATGATCGATGGAACTTTCCCAACCGGAACTGCGAAGATAGAAAAACCTAGCATTGCACACGAAATTCCTGTCTGGGATCCCGATACCTGCATCGCCGGTGGATTGTGCGTATTAGTCTGTCCGCATGCAGCGATTTGCACCAAGTCCTACCCCATCGATTCTCTTAACGGCAAGGCAGAATCCTTTCAGTCGTTGATCTGGAAAGGCAAAGACTTGTCCGATCATTTATTGACCATCCAGGTTGCACCCGGCGAAGGAGAAGAACAATGATGATTCCTGATCTCTCAACGCAGTACTTAGGCATGAAGCTCAAGAATCCCCTGGTCGCCTCTGCGGGACCACTCACCGGCGAGTTGGATAGTCTGCGACAGCTTGAAGATGCTGGGGCTTCGGCTGCCGTGCTTCCTTCTCTGTTCGAGGAACAGATTGAACATGACGAAATAGAGATACATAAGTTTTTCGAGTTTCAGGCCTTCCCCAATGCCGAGTCGCTAAACAACTTTCCCGAGATGCCCGATTTTGACAGCTACGGCCCAGACGATTACCTCGAAAAATTAAGGTCTGCGAAAGAGGCCGTCTCGATCCCAGTGATCGGCAGTTTGAATGGCTGGTCGGACGGTGGTTGGATTCGCTACGCCGAAGAGATCGAGGAAGCTGGAGCCGACGCCCTGGAGCTTAATGTTTATTTCGTACCGACTGACCCCACGATCACAGCTGCCGGCGTCGAGAAGCAATACGTCGACCTAGTAGCCGCCGTTCGTCAATCGATTTCCATCCCTTTGGCTGTGAAAATTGGCCCGAACTTTTCAAGTCTTCCAAACTTTGCCCAACGCCTCGCTGACGCTGGTGCAGATGGATTGGTGCTTTTTAACCGTTACCTTGAATCCGATATCGACTTAGAAACGTTGGAATACCACCCCGACTTGGTTCTTAGCAACCGGCACGAGGCGAGGACACCCATACGTTGGATCGGTATCCTGCGCGACCAGCTAGATATTTCGCTCGCTGCTACAAGCGGCGTGCAGCGTGCTGATGGCATTATTAAACTATTGCTGGCTGGCGCCGACATCACCATGATGGCGAGCATCTTGCTGATGAAAGGTCCCGAATTTCTTGGCACTTTACTAGAAGAAGTGAATCAGTGGCTAATCGAATACGAGTGTGCTTCGGTTGAGCAACTCAAGGGCAGCATGAGTCAAGGAAACTACCCGAATCCGAGTGCCTTGAAACGGGCAAACTACATGCGAGCACTGAAAAACTATACGCCCCAATACTAACAGCGATCCCCTTTCAGCAGGTTGCGAAGATTCTTTGAGTAGCTCACGAAATCTACGGCTTGCATAACTCCAGGAGCGAGAAAATGTCTGATTCCAGTCTGCTCGACACTTTAAGGAACAATAGCTTTTTCTGCAATTTTCCCGATGACCATTTAGATCAGTTGCTATCAATTGCCCGAGAAGTGGAGTACAGGTCACGCGAAGAGATATTTCACGAGCATGAGCCTGCCAAAGATGTTTATCTCATAACCAGCGGCAAAGCTGCGTTGGTTATCTGCGAAGCAGGCCTAGGATGTCGTCAGATCATGGAGGTCGAAGCGGGGGACCTGATTGGCTGGTCACCACTGCTTGATCGACCTCGGCTCTCTGATACGGCCCGAACGGTATCGCCCGTAAAAGCGATCGCTTTTGATGGTAGAAAGTTGCTTAAATTGTGTGAGGATAACCCTCAATTCGGTTATCAACTTATGCGACAAACAGCAAAAGTTCTCTCGGAACGATTAAATGCTGTACGCTGGCAGTTGGTCAATGTGCATGGAGTAAATTTGCCGCAGGTCGCCCTAGAATCGGATTAGGGCAACTTACCAAATACCGCGATGGTACGAAGGAGTGGCCGCCATCGTTAATCCATTTGTCGAAGGGTCAAACTATTGCTCGATTGTGGTGTCGGAAAGATGCTCTTAGTTGGATCGGGCACGTCAAAGTCGATCGTGGCTAGCAAAAAATCCACGTTCATTTCGTAGAGTGGCCGCGCGCGAATCGGCTCGCCTTGGGGAAACCGTCGTAATTGCTGGGCTACCTTGCGTGCGTCGAAATAGCGGTGATTAGCATCACGCTGAATACACTTGAGGCAAATGGTCGCCCGATCGCGTGGAATCGACGAGTTGATTCCAAGATGTCCTCGACCGTTCTTCTCCTCAGCAGCTTTTTCGATCAACAGCTTCGCCTCGCTTTGCTGCGACCGGCCATTTTTCTTGGCACGGACCTACAGACGTCCCAGCTATTCAGGATCGATATCACGAACAAGAATATCAGGTATTTTTTCAGTCCTTGCGGTCAGACTTGAGGTGGGGACGAGGTCGCTGCCATCAAAGTGGTATCGTCGAATAGCCTTACAGACAAGTGCGAATCCACGGAAAGAGCCCTTTCCAGAAAATCTTCTTGACATCTACTGGCCAACCAGTAGAATCACAATCGCACCTACTGGCTGGCCAGTAACACACCCTGGAAAGACAAAATCGATGACCGAGCAACGACCGACCGACCGTGAACTCGAAGCCCTGAAAGTTTTGTGGGACCAAGGCGAAGCGACCGTCCGCGAGGTTTGCGAGGCGATGAATGCCGACGCCAACAACAACGAAAAACTGGCGTACACGACCGTTCTCTCACTGCTGCAAGTGATGGAACAAAAAAACTTGGTTGCTCACCGTCGCGAAGGCAAGGCGTACGTTTATTTGCCGCAGGTCGAACGTGAAAAAACGCTCCGCGGCTTAGCCGCCGGATTTTTGGAGCGTGTTTTTGATGGCTCGCTCGATGAGTACCTCGTCCACGCCCTCGGCACCCGCAAAGTCAGCCAGCAAGAACTACAGCAACTCGAAGCAATGTTAAACGCTGCTCGGAAGAAAATTCCGTGATCGTTCATACAAGAAATGCAAAAGATTGGCCCGCGAATGACGCGAATAAACGCGAATAAAGGTCATGTCATTCGCGTTATTCGCGGGCAAAAAAACACCAGGTTCGTCAAAAAACAGGAGCACCTGCCATGAATACCATCACCGACGTTTGGTTCTTAGACGCTTCACGCTGGCTGTGGGATTATTTTCTGTTGGCGACCGTGTTGCTGGCGGTTGTGTTGGTACTAGGGAAATTCCTCGCGCAGCCCGCGCGTCGCATGGCAGTGCATTGGTCGACGGCGACAGGGTTAGTGTTGTTGGCCCTGTTGTGTGCGGTCCCAGGTTGGTCGGTGGTGAATTTACTTTCGGCCCCATCCGAACCACCGCCTGTTTTCCGCGATGCTCCCTTGGACGCCCCTTTGTACGATGACGGAAGACAACTGTTCCAGCAGTCACACTTCTCTGATTTCGGCCCAACAACAGCCGAGCAGTCGCCCACTATCGCTGCAACCACAAAAATCGTCGCGGTCGACTACGGCATTCTCATTTCCTGCGTTTTTGCCGCCGGCTCGATCTTGTTTACCCTCTGGCTCGCACTCGGCCATTGGCAGATGCGTCGGCTTCGCTCGCAAGCCAAGTCCGCGCCGCTAGAATTGGCGGCCTTGCTGCCACGGCTCACACCTGCCGGGCAGCGCACGCCGACGCTAGGCATCGTCGCTAAGTTGCCTGTTGCCGCTGCCGTCGGGCTACGGCGGCCGATGGTCTTGCTGCCACAAAATTTTCTCGAACTGACCGATCCCGAAAAACTGCAAAGCGTCCTGGCTCACGAATTGGCCCACATACGTCACCGCGATCTCTGGCTGCTCGCCCTATTGCGTGGCCTATTGCTAGTGCTTTGGCCCCACCCACTCTATTGGCTGTGGCGACGCAGCGTGCGGCTCGACCAAGAAACCCTCGCCGACGCCGCAGCCGCCGACGTCACCAGCCGCACGCACTACGCC
>JAJDEE010000182.1 GCA_029259975.1 Planctomycetota bacterium | reverse complement strand
ATGACATACAAACAAGGCACCACCAGCAGCGACAACACCGTCGCTGCAATCACACCGCCAATAATCGCTTGCGCGAGCGGTGCATTCGCGTCGCCGCCAAACCAACCCGTTGCCATCGGCAGCAGCGCGAGCCAGGTGGTAAGCGATGTCATCAAAATCGGCCGAACACGCACCTTTGCCGCGTCGATAATCGCTTCTTGAATACTCATGCCTTCGCGCAAACGTTGATTGGCAAAGTCAACCAGCACGATCGAGTATTCGACCACGATACCCACCATCATGATGATGCCCATGAAAGACAGGATCGAAAGGTTCGACCCCGACAACGTCAGCGCCGCCACCACGCCGATAAATCCCAGTGGTACCGTCAACAAAATAACCAGCGGGTCGACAAAGCTGTGGAACTGGGCAACCATCACCAGATAGACCAACACCACCGCGATCAGCAACCCCGCCGCAAATTGATCGAACGATTTACGCATCTCTTTGACTTCGCCCTGCGATCGAAGCGCAAGCCCTGGGTAATTAGCAAGATCGAACAGCTCACCACGATCGTCCGAACCAACCGTCGCACCGAGCGGATTGCCCGGCGCAAGGATCTTTGCTTCGATCGCAGCCATGATCGACCCCGCGT
Source organism: Planctomycetota bacterium (assembly GCA_029259975.1). GTDB lineage: Bacteria > Planctomycetota > Planctomycetia > Pirellulales > Lacipirellulaceae > Bythopirellula. Next base: position 11,029 of record JAJDEE010000182.1, on the reverse strand, counting down.
CGTAACCGCGTGCCAAATTGACATAAATATCCATCACACGACCGATGTTCCGATGATTGACCACGCCTGGGCCTGTGGCCTTTTCAATCGTAGCCACGCTGCGCAGCCGGATCGGCACGCCCTCGACCATGCCAATCGGAATATCAAGAATCGTGTCGAGATTCGTCAACAGCTCTTCGGGGTATTGGACACCGATGAAGTAGTGATTTCCCTTCGATTTATCGACCCAGAAAGCCGGGTCGAACCCGACCGAGCTGTTCGTTGCCGAGACCAAATTCTGCATCACGGCTTCGGGTGTGAGTCCCATGCGTGCCGCTTTGTCGCGATTCATTGTGATCGTCATGGTCGGATAGTCGAGCCGCTGCGCAATTCGCACGTCAACAGTACCGGGCACCGATTTGGCCATCGTTTCGACATGCTCTGCGATCTCACGCATCTCTTCGAGCTTCGAGCCACTCACCTGAAAATGGATCGGCGAAGGCTCGCCCATGTTGAGTGCGCTGCTCAGCATACCACCCGTATCGAAAGCAAACTCGACGTCGGGGAATCGTTGGCCGAGCTTTCCTCGCAGCAGATCAACATAGTCAAACGCGCCAGGACGGCCCGTTTTGCCTTTCAGTTGCACGAGCATGAACGCATCGCCTGGTCCAATATTAGGCGTGTATGCCGCCGGCCAGTCGTTCAGCACACCGATATTCGAAATCAGAATCTGCAAATCTGAATCGGCGTTTTTTTCGATACCCAGCGCAAAACTCGGATCGGGGTCGCCCGTCTCTTCAATAATCGCCGCCTCGATATCCTGGATACGGTAATCGGTTTGGTCGATATTCGCGCCCGAGGGCATACGAACATAAATCGTAAACTGCCCCGCATCTATCGCTGGAATCATTTCCTGACCCATCCGCATGGCAAAAAATATCGCTATCGTAGCCAAAACGCCAGCCCCTAATGCCACCAGCCAGCGGATTTTCAAACAAGCAGTCACCAATTTCCCAAAGGCGGCAATTAACGGGCCCTCGGACTGCTCGGCCTGAGAATTTCTTGTCAGTGCCTTTACATCAAGGTACTTCGCACAGTAAGCCGGCACCAGCGTCATCGAAAGCAAAAACGAGACGAGAATTGCAAAGATCGTCGCCAGCGCCAGCGGCGTAAACAGAAACGACGCCAAGCCACTCAAAAAAACCGTCGGGAAAAACACGACCGCAAACGTCACGGTCGAGATAAAAATCGGGACCGTAACTTCTTGCGTCCCTTCGAGTGCCGCCTGCGTAGCCGTTTTTCCCATGCGTACGTGCCGCACGATGTTTTCGAGTACGACAATCGCTTGATCGACCAAAATACCGATCGCTAGCGCCAGTCCACCCAGCGTCATCGAGTTGATCGTGTTTTTCGTAAAATACAATCCGATCACCGACGCCATCACCGCTAGCGGAATCACCAGCACCACGATGAACGTCGACGTCACGCTGCGCAAGAAGGCAAACACCACCAGCCCGGCCAGCACTGCCCCCAACCCGGCCGCGTACTGCAAACCCTCGATGCTCTCCTTCACCGGACCCGATTGATCCATCGCAACCGAAAGCACCAGCTCGTCCATGCCGACGTCGCCCGCACGCTCGTTTTTGAGTTTGACCAAAATCTTGGCGAGATTCTTTTGTATTGTGTCTACGATCTCGATCGAGTTTGCCCCCGGTTGCCGGTAGATGGGGATGTAAGCCTTACGACTGCCATTGATCCGCACAATGTTCGACTGAATCTGTGAAGCGTTTTCGACACGGCCGATGTCGCTGATCTTCACTGGCACGCCATCGACCATTTTAATAACCGAGTCGTTCAGGTCGTCAATCGTCTCAGGCACGGCGTTGGTGAACAACTGAAAATCCTGCTCTCCGACTTTCATATTTCCGGCAGGAATCAACACATTGTATTTGGCCAACTGGTTCTGCACATCCATCAATGTCAGACCGTACGCTTCGAGCTTACGCGGATCCATGTACGCGTAAATTCGGCGTAGCTTGCCGCCGAATACCGCGGGCGAGATGACGCCTTGGATCGATTGCAGTTTGTTGCGTAATTCGTAGTAGGCGATATCGTAAAGCTGCTGCTCGTTCATGCCCGGACTGTCGACCACCACCAAACACAATGGTAGCGTTGCCGTTGGATCGATCGGCATCAGCATCGGCGGAATCGTGCCCGGCGGCAGATAGAACATATCGCTCATCGCGTAGCTGGTCGTCTGGGCCATCGCGGTTTCCAGCGAAATGCCCTCGCGAAAAAAATCTTTCACGATGCAAACGCCCGTCATCGCTTTCGCTTCTTGATGCTCGATGCCGACCGACTGGCCAGTCCACCGTTGCATCCGGCTCATGATGTCCTTTTCCATGATCTCCGGCGGCATACCCGGATAGAACGTCACGATCTGCACGGCCGACGTCTCAAAAATCGGTAACAGATCTTTCGGAATTTTCGGATACGTAAACCAACCCAGCACCACGATGGCTGCTGCTAGCACGAGCACCAAATACGGATTTCTGAGGACCGCTTGGGTCATAGCCTGTTACACTTAATGAAAGAGATCGCCTGATAAGACAGGGCGAATAAACAAAAGACGGGCGTGTGCGAAACCGCGCGCACTCGATCGGCACAATCGGCAGTATCGTTACTACCCATCGGCTAGCCGCAGCCCATAATCTTACCAGAATCCGCAAACTCCCGCATTTTGACACTACGAAAGCCAACATTGGGCAACAAAGGCGGTTTAGGGCGACTTCTTGAGCCTCATGTGCATCCAAATTAACCCAACGCAGCTTTTTGTAATCGGGGGCCGCCCAGATTCGTATAGATAAGCGTGCTAAGCCGCGTCGGCGTTTCACGCAGGCGCAAATTCGCGGTATGCCGTTTCGTACAGTAGGACGAAGCAACACGGGAGTTAGCGAACTGGCCATTCGGGTACGGGTGCCACTATCTGGCTTGGCCAGCAGTGTGAATCACCAGCAAGGTTTGCCACCTGATTCAACATTCGGTTACAATCCGAACATGCCACCTGGCCGAAATCGTGATGGAGACTCGTTACAGGGTTCGCACTGCTGGACAAGCCAGCAGTGGCACCCGGCGTGTATCTGCGGCTAGCTTTTCTTGTCGCTAACAACGCGCTCTTTTAGTTCAGAAGCGAATTAACACTTTGCCAACAGCACGCCAGCACTCTGCTCCATCTCGAGCAAACGCTGCTTCATTGCCACGCCCTGCGGTGCAGAAAAGCCGCCCAAACCGCCCGAGGCCGGCACAACACGATGGCATGGCACAATCAGCGGAATGCGGTTGTGAGACATCACACTGCCGACAGCCCGCGCGGCGCCTGGCCGACCGGCATTTTTTGCAAGTTGGCCGTAGGTAAGCGTTTCGCCGCGAGGAATTTTCCTACAAGCAGCCGAAACCTTGCGTCCGAACACTGTTAAATAACTAGCGTCGACTTGCAAGTCGTCAAAATCGCAAGCCTCACCATTTGCAAAAGCGCGAATCTGATCGACCAACTCGTCCTCGCCCGGCTGTACATATTCGACCTGAATGGCAGAAAAAGGCGAGGAAGCCGATCGAGAATCGACTGCAAAAACTTTCCGCAGTCCATTGGCTGCCGTCCGTTCGTTCGAATGTCCAAAAGTGAGCGCTAAGAGAACTTCGTCCTGCCGGGCCAGGGCCGCATGACCAAGAGCGGTATCAAAAACGAAGGCTTCCATGTCTAGCTCTCCTCTGGCGTTTTTTTTGGGCGACACTGCTCGAGCCTAGTTTACGCGACGACAGCACGCTGGCAAGCGATTTCACCTGGAACTTGAGTGGATTTGGACAATCAGGGTCTTTGACACGCTTTTCAATCTGCCCATATACTTATGTCAGTGCCGGGGACTTCCTGCCCAGCGCATCAGATGGGCAAGAAGCCTACCACGACAGCTACACTCCCGAGGTACCACATCCAAGATGAATCCCTACAGTTCCCTTGCGGATGACTATTACGTCAACATGAATCTCGCCACCGAGATGGAGCTTCCGAGCAATCGCGAGACGGTGCTGCATTATTTCGAGCAGATTCAGAAAAAGTATCCCGAGATGCGCAACTTCTATGCCCGCGACAAACGCGACTTTGTGCTGGAAGAAGACAAAGACAAAGGCAACTATCGCTGGTGTACCGTTGAAAACAAACGTGTTTGCTCGGGCCAGGTCAACCCACGTTCGCTCGAAGACATTCTCGAACAACACCGCTACGCACTCGACATTGCTCCCTACGCCCTCTCGATCAGCCCGCTCGATTGCGAAGCACTGGATCTGCTGATTGGTTTCGACTTTACCTACCGGGGCAACCACAACCAACTGATCGCCGAGGCTTTAGGCGTTTGCCCAGCGATGGAACGCATCGTCGGAATGCCAGGCGCGACGATCATTAGCAACGACCCAAACATCACTGTCGCTCTCGACGACGACTGCCGCCTGCAATGCCGCCTGAGCGTCGAATCGCACACCAACGCCTACCAAATCCGCACCGGCGAATATCAAGAAGACCAGATCAGCGTCTACGTCACCGCCCGCCAGTACGGCAGCCTACCTGCCAAACAGACATATCTCGAAACCCTCGATCGACTGTACGACGTTGCGCGAGACATGGTCGATAACCATGTCGTCGACACGGTGTTACAACCATTGGCACGAACGATTGCGATGGGGTGATCGTCGTCGGTCCAAACCGACGACTAAAATTTGAAAATTGCGATGAGCGATTATCGCTCATCGGGAGACCACCTTCAAGTTTCAACAATTACTGGGACACTTCCCGATGGAGATCAGTTGTGATCAACTGTTGCGATTGCTTTCGGGCATGTCGATTGCACAGCGGAAGATTGCGTAAACTTTTTGCCAACTCGTCTTGCGAATCTGGTGACGATTGCTACAACGGTTCGCATGATGGTTACCATGGACGAATTACCGAACGATGTTGCTTTGCTGAAACGAGTAATCGTTGAAGAGCGTCAGCAACGTGCCGTCGAGATCGAACAACTCAAGGCAGAGCAGCAAGCAGCGTTTACGTGCTCGTTGCCATTGCCAAGAAGGAACCGAAGATCGAAAGAAGCCTCTCCGAAATCCTCCAAATCCTGAGTGTCAACCCCTTCGAGAAAACGCCTGTTTTACAGCTTCTAAACAACTCAACGTACCGTTTCCCAGATACCTCTTCCCCTAACCAGTTGCCACTATTCGACTTATAACCGGACAGTAGTGTTGCTTTATCCAAAATATGACGCATGCTAGGTCACAATGCACTTGCTGTGTATACTAGAGACTTATCAAAGAAGCGTGGCGCTTTCGCTGCGATGTTCTGCGTTCCGAATTTTGTTAGGACACGACTAATGAACAGAAACACGTTATTAACCTTTCTACTAATTTCAGCATGCTGTTTCTTCTCCTTCGAGTCACGTTCTGAGGCGGGCGTCATCGACGTCGGCGACCTGATTGTTTCGGACTTCAGCTCAGGCGTTCTCTTTAAAATCGACCCAGTGACCGGAAATCAAACGGTAATCGCTTCCGGAGGTGGTCTTCTGAACCCTGGCGGAATTGCTATAGAAGACACCGGTACAATCATTGTTGCAGAGCGGTCGACTCAATCGTTACTTCGTATCAACCTTCAAACGGGCATACAAACGACTGTATCCTCCGGAGGCAGCTTCGTTAATATTGTTGGCGTAGAGTTGGAACTAAACGGGCAGATTCTTGTCTCAGATGCTGGCGCAGATGCACTCTTTCGAGTCGATCCGATTACCGGTGTCCAGTCGACGGTGTCTTCCGGTAACCTTTTCAGTGATCTACTTCGCGGGATAGCTGTCGAGTCAAACGGGGACATCCTCTCCCTCAACAATAGCGTTCTTCGTATCGATCCCGTCGGTGGCAGCCAAGTGACTCTCTCGTCTGGTCCGAATTTTCAGGCTTCGGCAAACATTGCGGTCGAAGCAAACGGTGATATTCTCGTTGTCGATCGTGAAGCCTTCTCAACGCTTGGTGGTGTAATCCGCATCAATCCAGTATCGGGTGCCCAATCGGTCGTTTCCTCTGGCGGAAACTTTGTTGACCCGTTCGGACTTGCCTTAGAGGCCAATGGACAGATCCTTGTTAGCGATTTCACGACCAACTCGGTATATCGCGTTGATCCCATCTCAGGAGTTCAAACTCTCCTTTCATCCAATGGTTTCTTGGACCAACCCTTGGACATGGAGATCTCCCATGTCACAGTCGTAATCCCCGAGCCATCCAGCTTGTCATTGTTCAGCGTATTTGTCGCCGGACTCCTAGGCCACAGACGCAACTGGAAACAGCCAGCCTGAAAGCCTCAAACCGAGGTGATTTCATAGTGCGTTTCGTACCGTCGGTGAGAATGACCTCCGGCTCGATGGCAATTGCCGAATTGCGACAGCCCAAGATTGACGGATACCTGTCGGGGCGATTTTCACGCCGCAACGACCTGGGCGTATTCGGCTTCAAATTGGTTGGGAGTCAAATATCCCAGGGTTTGGTGAATCCTCTCTCGATTGTAAAACGCTTCGATGTATTCAAACACGCTCAGTCGAGCTTCATCAAGGATCTCGAACGATTCATGCTTGGTCCACTCGTATCGTAGCGGGGACGTCCACGTCACCGCGTGATTCGTGAGTGTTTTTGCGCGGTGACGTGGACGTCCCCGCTGCAACTTATGGGGTTTTGAGAGGCGATGGGATTTTGGCACGTCGGAGCGTGCCAACTTTGCAAAACTTCGGGGGTTTTGAAACACTGCCGCTCGCGGGCTCAGCCAACCAACCGCTGCACACTCTGAATCAGCCGATCCATTGGGAACGGCTTGCGCACATAGTCGTCGACGCCGAGCATTTCAGCGTAGGCTTTGTGGCGAGCGCCCTCGTTGGCGGTGATCATGATGATCCGTTGCTTTTTCTCGCCTAACCGTTTGAGACGTTCAAGCACTAAAAAGCCGCTCCGCTTGGGCATCATCATGTCGAGAATCACTAGGTCGGGCGCTTCGCGTTCGATAAGTGCAAGGCCCTGGTTGCCGTCACGGGCGACAAGCACCTCGAAGTCGTGGGCTTCCAAGGCAAGGCGAAGCGATTCGATGATTTCGGCATCGTCGTCGACTAGAAGAATTCGCTTTTTGCCCGAAGAACTGTTCTCTGACTTGGCCATGTTTATCGCCATGTTTATCGTTGACTCTCTTAATGAAGCCCGCTGATTTTGGGCAAAAATAACACCGGATAATCCCTCCAGCCTAGCGAATTACCCAATCTTTACAAGCCAGGTCAGCAGAGCATTCCTATGATGCTCCAGCACTGCACAAAGTCAGCTGAAGACTTCTCTGCTTTACGCCGCCGCACGGCTGCTTTGCACACCGTAAAGTCGCTCTTGAATTACCCCAGCGATCTCGGCAGCTGCATCTGGACGTGCGAGGCTCTGCATGTGGTGACTCATTTCGATGCGTTGCGAGTCTTCAACCAGCAGCGGCGTTAATTCACGGGCCAAAGCTGTTTCAAGAGCGCCCGATTGTGAAGATTCGTCGATCAAGCGGCTCGCACCAGCGGCTGTAAAAACTTTGGCGTTGGCTAGTTGATGATCGTCGGCTGCGTCGGGATAAGGCACCAGCACGGCCGGTACGCCGGCCAATGCTAACTCGGCTAAGGTGGTTCCGCCTGAGCGACAAACGACCAGATCGCTTTCGAACAATAGCGAGGCGATCTCATCGATAAACGTCACCGCCAAGGCATCAACGCCGCTGCGCTGATATCGGCTTTCGGTTTCTTGCAATTGCCCTTCGCCCGTCTGGTGAACGATGTGCCAATCAGCCAGACAGTTTCGTAATTGCTTCAAAACTCCGGGCATTGATTCGTTGAGCGATCTAGCTCCACCAGCACCACCCAAAATCACGAGTCGCTTTTGCCGTGGCTGATGTCCACCAAGTTTCATCGCCCCTTCTCGAGCCGTACCTTGTTTCCGATGATAAAGCTGCTCGAAAGCGGGCCGCGAGGGATTGCCTGTCACTGCGACCGACGCTTGCACATGCAAATGAGGCCGTACCTCTTCAAACGCCGCACAGACCAGCGACGAAGCCCGTGATAACCATCGCGTAGTTTGGCTTGGAATCGCATTTTGCTCTAATAAAACAAACGGGACCCCTCGCGCAGCCGCTGCACGCACCACCGCCGTACTCGTAAATCCGCCGAGGCCCACGACGAATGAAACTTGCTGCTCCCTCAACATCCAACGCGCCGCACAATATCCGGCAACATTATCCGTGACAAACCGAAAAGCTTGCAGAGGGTTCTGCGGAAGTGGCTGAGCAGGGATCGTTGTGTGCTCGTAGCCGGCCGTGCGAATGGTGTGCTTCTCGCGTGCCTTACCAGGACCAGCAAACGAGATCCGCACCTCGGGCGACAACCGCCGGAAATGCTCGGCAACTGCCAAACCTGGAAAGAGGTGACCAGCAGCACCGCCACCAGCAAACATGATGTGAGTACCGTCAGACATAAAAACACACTTCCGGGTTGAATGACGAAACACGAATGACAAAAACAGACAACTATTCGTCATTCGTGCTTCGTCATTAGACTTCTGTGTCCGCTGAGTCACTGAGGCGACGCTAGGCGCCGCCCCAGTGCTCAGACCATAAGCTTCGTCGTGAAGCACTTGCCGTAGCAGCTGACCCAGAAGCTGCTCTCGACAAGTTCAAATGCTCCAGCCCCAGGGAGGGCGGTAAGTCAGACCCCGCAATCCAACAAACCAACGACGAAGCTTCAACATGTATCGTTTTACTTGCGTTCCTATCAAATCATCGTTACGCGGCGACTGCCACTCTTTTGGACAACCGCTGATCGAGCAAAGCAATCACCTCATCACAAGCTTTGCTATCCACTCCCAGCAGCAATACCGTATCACCAGGAACTAGCTGATGTGCAAGCGATTGACCACCAGCTAACGGCTTGCCACAAATCAGCACGCTCGCTAGATTTAGTCCGGCATCGCGTGCACCGATACCAACTTCGCGTCCACTAATGCCACAACTGACGAGCAAATCCGCCGCTCCTTTTTCTACGACTTCGCTGCCAAATTGCTTGCCGACTACCAGACGAGTCGTGTCGCAAAGCACCACTCGCCGTCCGGTCGCCCTAAATCCTCGCAGTAGTTCTAGGGCAGAGGCAGTCTCTTCACGCGACTTCGCATTGGCACACAGCAATGTGATTCCAGGCAACGCCACAACACGAGTGAAATCTAGCGCCGAGCCTCGTTCGTAGGAAGAACCGTTCGCAGGAACCTCAAGCATTAGCGTATCAGTCCATTCCATTTTTATTTCCTTTCTCCGTTTCCGTATCAATCTCTGTTCAATTCTGAGGAGAACTCTAAGCAATCAAACGAAGAGTTGGCTGCTCGCGTGCGTAAAGCAATTGCCGCGTGACCTCTCTGTCAGTCATCGCGTCGTCAGACTCACCAAAAGCCAACCCTTGACCATGCCTCGCGGCGGCACGACTTCCGGCAATCACCACTACATCGCCCGGCTCGGCAATCGCTACCGCACAGGCAATCGCTTCGTTCCGATTGGCCACTACCTCCACATCAGTGTTTGTATGTTCGCAGCATGGCAAAGCCCGCGTCACGATCGCCAAATCGGCCAAGCGGTTGAGCACTTGCGAAATTGCCAAGTGCTCGCTGCCCACACCGCTCGCCGCTTTGTCCCAAACACAGATCACACGATGCTCGGCCAACCTTCGGGCCACACGCAAACTCGCTCGCAAAGCCTCCGGCGAATCTGCGGCATCCACAAACACAGGGAAACCTTGCCCACAGTCGACTCGCTCCATCCGTGCCGGTAGCTGCTCTATCGCCTCCAAGCCTGAGGCGATCGTCTGCAAATCAATTCCGTAGGACAACGACAACGTCGCCGCCGCTAGGCAGTTCGAGACGTGGTGCTCACCGATAATGGTCGTTCGTACCGCAACAGAATCGCTCCCAGCGGTAAGTACAAAAGTTTGTTCGTTCGCTTGGCAATCAACGACACTCGCGGCTATTTCCGCTTGCCTTTCCAAGCCATAGGTTAGTACAGGCCCTTCAATCTGATCCAACCACTTCAAGCTCACTGGATCATCAGCGTTCAGCACCGTCATGCCCACAGGCGACAAATACTCAAGCACCCGACGTTTTGTGTCGCGGTAACACTGCACTGTATTGTGTCGATCGAGATGGGCATCTGTCACATTCGTGACACAGACCGCACCCAACTTCATGCCGGCAATCCTTGCCTGACTCAATGCCTGACTAGAAATTTCGACAATGGCATGCGTGCATCCGGCCGCTACCATCCGAGCTAAGCGAGCCGCAAAATCGGGGGCACTCGGTGCGTCACTCATGCCAGCGCTATACGCCATGCCATCGTAGCAGCCAAGACTGCTCAGTTTGCCACATTGCTTTCCAGCAGCGGTAAAAATTGATTCGAGCAATGCGATGGTCGTCGACTTGCCATGTGTTCCCGTCACGCCAATCACTTCCAGCGAGTCGCAGGGATGCCCCATCAATGCCTGGCATATTTCCCCCAAGGCGATTCGGCTATCGGGAACCAAGTAGGTCGGCGCATCGAACACAGGAACCGGCTGCTCGCAGACAACGGCAATTGCTCCGTGCGAGACGGCACGCTGTGCGTGCAAGTGTCCATCATCGCCGTCCAGATCACAGTCGGGAAGTGCGACAAAAACGTCGCCAGGCTCAACTTTGCGCCAGTCTGTCACGCACGAAGTCACTATGACTTCGCCTGTGCCGGTACGCGTGGCCGACGGGAAAAGCTCGCCCAGACGGATGACACTCTGACGGTGTCCGCTGCCGAGATTCTCTTCGCTAAATTGATTACCAGATCGATTGAAAGGCAACATTCCAGGCCTCCTTGCCCGGGGTGACGGTTACCGCCCGATTTCATTTTAGTGCGGGGGGACAGCAACGTCAGCCATGTTTCTCTTGACCAGGAATCCAT
>JAJDEE010000181.1 GCA_029259975.1 Planctomycetota bacterium | reverse complement strand
TTTATGGCGCTGAAAGCGGGTTGAACCAATATGAGTTCTGTAGAAATGACGAAGCCAGCCACGAACCCATCCTCGAAATTGCCTGCAGACGACACGCCTGAGGGGTTTGCGAACGACGTTTCGACCAAGGCAGTCCACGCGGGAGAAGCGCGGCAGAAGCCGGGCAACTCGATTACCGATCCGATTTTTTGTGCTTCGACCTACACGTTCGAAGACACGCAGTCGATCATCGACTTTATCGAGCAAAAACAGCAGCGCGAAGAGTACGGACGCTACGGCAATCCGGGCGAACGGGTCGTCGAGCAAAAGCTGGCAGCGTTAGAAGGTGGCGAGGATGCAGTTTTGTATTCTAGCGGTATGGCGGCGCTGGTTGGGCTGCTGATGTCGAAGCTGAGCGCTTGTGACGAGGTGATATTTTTCGACGAATGTTATCATCGCAGCCGCGAATTTTGTACCAAACATATGTCGCGGTTTGGTGTCGTGACGCGTCAGGTACGTGCCTGCGACTACGATGCGATGGAAGCCGCGATCACGCCGCATACGCGGATGCTGATCAGCGAATCGCCGACCAATCCGCATCTCAGCTGCGTCGATTTAGAGCAGTTCGCCGACATCGGTCGTCGACACGGCGTCGAAACGCTGATTGATGCGACTTTGGCGACGCCCTACAACTTGCGGCCGATCAACGCGGGAGTCGACTACGTTTTGCATTCGGCGACGAAATACTTGGGCGGTCACAACGATCTGCTAGCAGGTGTGGTTGTTGGTACCAAAGAAAACATGGAGTCGGTACGCAACCTGCGAGGCATCATGGGCGCCGTGAACGGGCCGCAGAACGTCTACTTGCTTTCGCGCGGCCTGAAAACTTTTGAGCTGCGGATGCAACGACACAACGAAAACGGCTTGCGCGTAGCGCAGTTTTTGGAGAACCATCCGCGCGTCGAGCAGGTTTACTATCCTGGTTTGGATTCGCATCCGCATCATCAAATTGCCAAGCAGACCATGCGTGGTTACGGTGGCTTGGTCACCTTTTTGGTGAAAGACGCCGACTGGCGGGCAACGGCGAATGTTGTCGACGCGGTAAAAATTCCGCGCATTGCGCCTAGCCTGGGCGGCGTCGAGTCGCTGATCGAGCAGCCGTTGGTGATGAGTTATTACGAATGCACACCCGAGCAGCGTAGCGAATACGGCATCTACGACAACATGATCCGCCTGTCCTGCGGCATCGAGAACCCTGATGATCTGATTGCCGATCTATCACAGGCTCTTGAATTGTCATAAAGTAGGCTCACGCAAAGGCGCTAAGACGCAAAGAAAAGAGGGGGAGAAAATACATTCCCAGATTCTTTGCGCCTTAGCGCCTTTGCGTGAGATTTTAGAGAGTATTTTTCACACACACTTACGAAGTCTCTAATGCAGTTTCGCACGCGCGCTATCCATGTCGGCAACGAAAAATGTCCTGAAACGGGCGCCGTCGTTCGCCCGGTTCATTTTGCTTCTACTTTTGTGCAGCCTGGTGCTGGCGAGTGGGGCGAATTCGATTATTCACGCAGCGGTAACCCGACGAGACAAGCATTTGAAGCAACGTTGGCCTCGCTGGAAGGCGGTTGCGGTGCGTTAGCGTTTGCCAGCGGAATGGCGGCAACGCATTGCGTGATGGCGATGCTCTGCTCAGGCGACCACGTTGTCGCGGGGAGCGATATTTATGGCGGCACCTATCGGCTGCTGCATAAGGTGACCGATCGTGCGGGTGTTGAGGTGACGCTGGCCGATACGACTGATCCGAAGAACCTTGCCGCGGCGATCACGTCGGCCACGAAGTTGGTGTGGATCGAAAGCCCCGGCAACCCACGGATGACGATCACCGACATCGCCGCCTGCGCCGAAATAGCCCACGAGCATGGTGCGCTACTCGGCGTCGACAGCACTTTTGCCTCGCCTGTGTTGACGCGACCATTGGAGCTTGGCGCAGACATTGTGATGCACTCGGCGACCAAATACCTTGGTGGACACAGCGATCTCATGGGCGGCGCGTTGGTCGTCCGCGACCAGCAGTTGTTCGAGGAGCTTTACTTTGTTCAAAACGCGACGGGCGCGATCATGGGCCCGATGGAAGCGTTTTTGTGTTCGCGCGGATTAAAAACGCTCGAGCTGCGCGTCCGCGAGCAAAGCCAAACCGCGCAACACCTAGCGACGTGGCTTGCCACGCATAAGAATGTCGAAAAAGTCCTCTACCCGGGCCTCGAATCCCACCCTGGCCACGAGGTTGCAAAACAGCAAATGGACGACGGTTTTGGCGCGATGTTGTCGTTTGAGCTAAAAGGCAACTACGCCGCCGCGAAAAAATTTGTTGAATCGACCGAGCTGTTTCAGTTGGCGGTCAGCCTGGGGGCTGTCGAATCGCTAATCGAGCAGCCAGCGTCGATGTCGCACGCCAGCTACGACGCGGCCGACCGAGCGAAGCACGGCATTTCGGACGGGATGATTCGGCTGTCGGTTGGCTTAGAAGCGGTCGAAGATTTGCAGTCAGATCTGGCCCAAGCGTTTGGAAAAGATTAAGCTGGGGTGTCTTCCGTTGATGCGTTGCATCGCGGTTCTTGCCAACCACTTGCCACCACTCACTCAACATCAACTGCCATGCAACTCGGTTTCGTCAGCGCAATTTTTGGTGATCTTTCGTTCGAAGAGGTTTTGCAGCACGCGGCAGCTATTGGCTACGACTGCGTCGAAGTGATGTGCTGGCCTCTCGGCGGGCCAGATCGAAAGTACGGCGGGGTGATGCACCTCGACGTGACCGATATCACGCAGTCTAAGGCGGACGATACGCTTGCTTTGTGCGAAAAGTACGGTGTAGCGATCTCGGCGCTGGGCTATTATTCGATTCCTTTGTCGGCCGATGTCGGGCAGGCGAAGGCGGCTTGCGAGCATTTGCCCAAGGTGATTGACGCGGCGGCGATGCTTGGCCTGTCGACGGTTAATGCGTTCGTTGGGGCGAATCACACATGGTCGCTGGAAGACAATTTCAAGAAGTTTACCGAAGTATGGCCCGCCTTTATACGTCATGCAGAAGATCGCAATATTCGCATCGGCATCGAAAACTGCCCGATGCTATTTGCCGATACATGGCCATTTGGGCTGAATTTGGCACGTACTCCAGAGATTTGGCGGCGAATGTTCGAGGCGATTCCGTCTGAAAATTTCGGACTCAATTACGACCCTTCGCATTTGCAGATGCAGTTGATGGATCCGATCGCCCCGATTCGCGAGTTTGGCTCACGTATTTTTCATGCACATGCTAAAGACATGCGCGTCGACGTCGAGCGACTCAACGAAGTCGGCTCGCTTGTATTGCCGATGGAACGCAGCACGGCAAAAATTCCTGGCTTGGGTGATATCGATTGGGGCAAGTGGGTGGGAGCGCTGACCGACGTCGGTTTTGATGGTGCTGTCTGCGTTGAGGTCGAAGACGAAGCGTTCGAAGGCTCGGTCGAGCGGCGACGGAAGTCATTGCAGATTAGCTACAATGTGCTGCGACCTTTGATCGTTTAGAGAAACTTTGCGAATATTACGGAGTGTGAAAGCTGTTCGTTTGACGCTCCAAACTGTAAGACGAACTCAACTAGCGATCGTTTCGTAGAGACACTATATTGCTAGCAGTTACAGCCAGTGTCTGCGCAAATTGCATGGAGGTGAAGTAAATGAAACTGTCTGAACGATGCCGCGACGAGTTTAACACAGGTGACAAGACTCGTGGACGTTCGTATTTTCTCGAGGAGATGGTGTCGCTAGGAACGGCTAAGGCGACATCCATTTCGGCCACTGCCGAAGGCTCTTACCATAACTACTACGGTGTCTTTATCGACTGGAGTGATGCCAAGGACGGTTATCTGTCGGTTTCTTGCGATTGCCCTCGGTTCGAGGAGGGTTACCATTGCAAGCATCTTTGGGCCACACTTTTGGAGATGGATCAGACAAGAGACGCGAATCGTGTGCCTGGATTTGGTCAGTTGGACTTGCTGGAAATCGATCCAGAAGCCGACGATTTTTACGTTGATGACTTTGGCCTGAAGAGCTTGTTGCCATCGTCAAAAGTCGCGGCGAAGGAATTGGTGAGAAACGTAAATTCCTCAGGCAGCAAGACTGCCAAGCGAAAGAACTCGCGAAGCAAATTGGCAAAACCGGCGGTCCCGCATTGGCAGCTCTGTATGAATGCGATCAGCTTGCCAGGGCAAAGCAACGGAAGCAGAGGAACTCTCTTTGGCAAGCAGCGCGAAGCGTGGTATGTGCTGGACGTTGGCAAATGTGTGAACCAAGGCACGCTGTTGATCCAGCTTTTTCAGCGAGAGTTGAAGAAGAACGGCGAATTTGGCAAGATTAAATCGTTGGCGTTGGACGAGAGCGGTATTGCATTATTTTCCGACCCGACGGATCGCGATCTATTGTCGCAGCTCGTTCAATTTCCCGAAGAGCTGGGTTTTTCGGACCGATTCCGCTACGGATATCAGACTTCGGTAGATGCAGTGGCCCTGCCGTCATCCGTTTACGAGTCATTGCTGCCTCGCTTGGCCGAGTCGGGACGATTTGTCTGGCAGCTTGACTGTATGTTGCCTGTGGACGAAGCCAGCCCTCTCGTTTGGGATGATGGGCCAGCGTGGCAACTTCAGTTGGAGTTGTTTCCCGACGACAAACAGAAAAGATGGACTCTCGGCGGGTACTACAAACGCGACGATCAAGTTCGGCCGCTTTCCGAAGGCGTGATGCCCTCGCCGACGGGTCTGTTGTTGATGGACAACAAGCTTGCTCGTTTAGATGCGCAGGGAGCGATCTACGATTGGCTGATACTCCTGCTGCAAGCTCCAGGGCCGATCCAAATACCGTACAAAGATCGCGCAGCGTTTCTCCAGCAGCTGTGGTCTGCACCGGCGCTGCCGCCGCTGAAGTTACCAGACAATTTAAGCTGGGAAGAGATCCGCGAAACTCCCCAGCCGAGCATTAAAATCCATGCTCCCAGCAAAAGTCCTAATACGAGTGGACAAAAGCTTGGTGCGGACGTTTTTTTCCGCTACGGCGAGCAGGAAGTGCCAGCTGCCTCGGCTCAAACTGGGGCAATAGAAACCCCAGACAAGCCTACAACCAAGAAAGTGGCTAAGCAGCAAGTAACTCGCATTCTGGTACGCGATCGCGAGGCAGAAGCTGCCCGCCTTGCCGAGTTGGGGCAATTGGGTTTGCAGGCTCCCACGGGTTATTACGCTCCGGAAAATGATTTGGAGATTCCTCAATCTCGGCTTGCGCGAGTCGTCGACGCGTTGACGTCAACGGGTTGGCATGTCGAAGCAGAAGGGAAACTGTTTCGTACGGCAGGCGGTTTTAATATCGAGGTGACCTCGGAGATCGACTGGTTTGAACTCGACGCGACGGTCGATTTCGATGGCGTTGAAGCCAAGCTGCCCGAGTTACTAGCCGCAGTCCGCAAAGGCGAGAAATATGTCGAGCTTGGCGATGGTTCGCGTGGGATGTTGCCAGAGAAGTGGCTTGATCGCTACGCGCGGCTAACCGACCTGGGCGTGACCGAAGACGGCAAAGTCCGCTTTCAGCCATCGCAGGCATTGATGCTCGATGCGATGCTGTCGGAGCAAGAGGACGTTAGCTTTGACCGGAAATTTAGCCAGTTTCGCAAGCGACTACGATCATTCTCTGGCGTGAAACCGAAAGAGCCGTCGAAGACGTTTCATGGTGTGCTGCGTGATTATCAGAAAGAAGGACTGGGTTGGTTTCATTTTTTACAGTCGTTAGGTTTGGGTGGCTGCTTAGCCGACGATATGGGGCTTGGCAAAACGGTGCAAGTCTTGGCTTTGTTAGAGCAGCGCAGGACACGACGACTAAAAAAGGACGAGACGCGTCTTCCCACGTTGGTCGTGGTGCCGAAGAGTTTAATTTTCAACTGGATTGATGAAGCCAAGCGATTCACTCCCAAATTGCAGGTGGCCGATTACACGGGGCTGGGTCGTAAGGAGCGTGTCGGGGACCTGGGCGATTACCATTTGATCGTTACGACTTATGGCACGCTACGCCGTGATATTGCCGAGCTGAAGGAGTTGCGGTTTGATTATGCGATCCTCGATGAATCGCAGGCGATCAAGAATGCCACTAGCCAAGCGGCCAAGGCATGTCGTTTGTTGCAGGCCGATCATCGGCTCGCTTTGACGGGCACGCCGATCGAAAATCATCTGGGAGAGCTATGGTCGTTGTTCGAGTTTTTGAACCCAGGAATGCTAGGCCGGACCGGAGCTTTTACTTCGCTTTGCAAGTCAGCGCAGCCAGGAGAGAGCGAATCACTGGGCGTTCTGTCGCGAGCGATAGCTCCGTTTATGCTGCGTCGTACCAAACAACAAGTGCTGACCGAACTGCCAGACAAGACCGAGCAAACGCTGTATTGTGATCTGCTGCCGAAAGATCGCAAAGCCTATAACGAGCTACGCGATTTCTATCGGGCCAAACTGGCGAAAAAGATCGACCAAAAAGGACTTAAGCAATCAAAAATCCATGTCCTGGAAGCGCTGTTACGACTGCGGCAAGCTTCGTGCCACCTGGGTTTGGTCGACAAGAAAAAGGTAGGCCAACCCAGTGCCAAGCTCGAAGTTTTGATGCAGCAGGTTGAAGAGATCGTTGCTGAGGGGCACAAGGCGTTGGTGTTCTCGCAATTTACAAGTCTGCTGGCAATTGCTCGGGAACGGCTCGACAAGGCAGGCACTACGTACGAGTATCTTGACGGCAAAACTCGAAACCGCAAAGAAAAAGTCGAGCGTTTTCAGACCGACGAAAACTGCCCGTTGTTTCTGATTAGCTTGAAAGCGGGCGGCTCGGGGTTGAACCTGACGGCGGCCGACTATGTGTTTATTCTTGACCCTTGGTGGAATCCCGCCGTTGAGGCACAAGCAATCGATCGCACGCATCGCATTGGTCAGACCCAGCAGGTGTTTGCCTACCGTATCATCGCCCGCGATACGGTCGAGGAGAAAGTGCTCGAGCTGCAAAAGAGTAAACGCGATTTGGCAAACGCGATCATCACCGCCGACGAGAGCCTTATTCGTAATCTGACGGCAGAAGATTTGCAGTTGATTTTGAGTTGAAGACTCTTACCTAGTCATCTTGTGTTTTCAAGTTTAGGCGAGCGGCAGAGAGGTTTTTACCCGTAGGATAGGCTTCCAGCCTGTCGGTCAAAGCACCACGGACAGGCTGGAAGCCTATCCTACGGTAAATTCTCATTTGCCGTTCGCCTTATTGCCGAATGTCACCGGCAGATCGACGGCCGTCGCCAAGTGATCAAGGTACTTAGCGCGCGGGATTTCGATAACGCCTAAGCGGCTAGTGTGGGGCGTCCACTGTTGAACGTCGAGCAGTTGAAAGCCGCGTTCGTTGAGATGCGTGACCAGATGCGCGAGTGCTACTTTCGAGGCATCGCGTACTCGGTAAAACATGCTTTCGGCGGCGAACGCGCCACCGATGGCGATGCCGTAGGTGCCGCCGGCCAGTTGTTCGTCGTGCCAAACTTCGATGCTGTGGGCATGGCCGAGGTCGTGAAGTCGGATATAAGCGGCGACCATCTCGCCGGTTAGCCAGGTGCCGCCTTCGCGACCTGGTCCGGTCGCGCAGCTAGCAATCACTTCGTCAAAAGCTTGGTCGCACGTGACGTGGAACTTGTCCGACCGAAGTGTCCGGCGGAGTCTTTTGGAAATATAAAAACCGTCGAGTGGCAAGATGGCTCGCGGGTCGGGCGACCACCAGAGCATCATGTCTTTTTCGTAAACAGGCCAGGGGAAGATACCGTGGCGATAGGCGTCGAGCAGCCGGTCGGGCGAGAGCGAGCCTCCCACCGTGACGAGACCGTCCGGCGTTGCATCGGTGGGCGATGGAAAGAATTTTGACGGCATGTTGTCCAACAGGCGTTAGTAGAGTCTGGAAAAAAAGGGGCCTGGAAAAAAGGGGGCTTTGATTTCGAGCAGGAAAACCGGAATCATAGTATAATCAAGCAGAGTCACCTCAGTAGTGTTGAGAGAGATTGATTAGGAGGAAAAGGTTTAGTGTATCAAAATCCAAACTCGCCAGACGATGTCTCTAGGTCGATGGAGCCGGTGTCGTCGATCGACCCGCTGCCGCACCCTCTGCTACACCCGCCCGGGGAGTCTCCAGCTACGGATTCTCCCGATGCGCCGGCCACTCAGCAAGACCTGTGCCGACTGCGCCGTTTGTTGTGGATTTTCGGCCTGATTTTCGCTGTTTTGGTGACCCCTTCGGTTGTTGAAAAAATTCAGTACGCTATCACCGTTGGTAAGGAGCGTGCGAAGTACGAAGCAGCGCGCGAAGTGAAGCAAGAGTTTGCGGGTAGCAGTTTTTCCGATGTCTCAACGTGGCTTGCCAAATACGTCCGCCCGAGTGTCGTTAGCATTCACACAAATAATAACCGGGGTGAGGGGCTAGGATCGGGTGTTATTATCGACTCGGCGGGGTACATCGTTACGAACTACCACGTAATCGAGAAGGTCCGTTCTGCAGAGATTGTACTCAGCGATGGTCGACACGGGGTGGCGACTGTGGTGGGCGCCGATCCGTTGGTCGACTTGGCGATTTTGAAGACCGAGTTGGACGGGCTGATCGCTGCCAAATGGGGCGATAGTGATGATCTTGATGTCGGCGAAATGGTTTGGGCGCTTGGTAGTCCGTTTGGGCTGCAAAAAAGCATCACCTTCGGCATCGTGAGCGCCAAAGAGCGGCGAGGTATTCCCAGCCGTCATCAGTCGGTCTACCAAGAGTTCTTGCAGACCGACGCCGCAGTCAATCCTGGGAATAGCGGTGGGCCACTGGTGAATATGGAGGGAGAAATTGTGGGGATCAATACCGCAATTTTTGGACGCTCTTATCAAGGCATCAGCTTTTCGATTCCGAGTTCAATTGCCAGGTCAACCTACGAGCAGCTTCGTAAAGAGGGCTGGGTCACGCGAGGCTATTTAGGTGTGGGGCCGGCCAAGGTGCCGGGCCACATTGCGCGGGAATTGGAGTTGGCTTTAGGAAGCGATCAAGGCGTGTGGGTCCTCGAAGTACGTGAAAACACGCCCGCTTCAGAGGCTGGGATCGAGCGTAGCGATGTCATCTTGAGTTGGGGCGGGGTTGAATTCTCTGATCCCACATTGCTGAGTCGAGCTATCGCCGCGACACCAATTGGCTCGAAGGTTCCGATCGAAGTCGTACGTTTGGTAGGTGGTGTACCAAGTCACAAAACCCTAACGGTCAAGGTAGCGGCGAGGCCTGTTGGCTCGCTGTAATGCGAAACAGCAATTGCTACGCATTGCCAATCATTAATCAGACTTCTTACATCTGAGATCATCAAAGTGTCTCTCTCCGAAATGCAGGATGCAAAAGAGCAGATCCGTCAGGCGATTGATATCGTCGATCTGACGAGTAGCTATATGGCCTTGCGCCGTAGCGGACGCGGTTATGTGGCGCTTTGCCCATGGCACGACGACACTCGGCCGAGCATGCAGATCAACCCCGATCGGCAATCGTTCAAATGTTGGGTTTGTGACATCGGCGGCGATATTTTTAGCTTTCTGATGAAGATAGAGGGCGTCGATTTTCGCGAAGCGTTCGAGATGCTCGCCGATCGCGCCGGAATCGATCTTGCTCCGCAGCGTAAGCAAGACGGCCAAAGCAGCCAGTTCGATCGTCGGAATCTTTACAAGGCAATGGCCTGGGCGGAGGGCGAATTTCATCAGTGTTTACTCAAATCGCCTGAGGCAGAGCCGGCACGGCGGTATCTGACCGAGCGGCGCATCAATCAAGAATCGATCGAGAAATTCCGCTTAGGATTTGCTCC
>JAJDEE010000019.1 GCA_029259975.1 Planctomycetota bacterium | reverse complement strand
CCGAACCGCGACCGTGAGGGAGCGTCCAGTCGAATTCGACGCCTGATTGAACGCTCCCTCTCGGTCGCGGTTCGGCGATTTAGTGAAATGTTGCCTTTGGATTTTGATATCGCCCCTGAATTAGCCTCAGTGGTTCCAAATTCTGTGGAAAAGAAAGACCAGAAACTGTAATTTGGAACACTAATCTGCACTAATCTTCGCTAATACGATTAGTGCAGATTAGCGAAGATTAGCGTTCTTCCCTTGTTTTTGGAACTATTGAAAGTAGTATTCGTGATACAACCGCTCTCCACTTTTTCGACAAATCTTTCGACAAACTCTGCTATTTCTGAGCGATTTTTCGTGTCTTCAAACTTGGCGATCTTTCTGTTGCTTACGCCCAGTCGTTAGATTAGAATTGTCGTCTCATGTTCAGAGGATGCTGGTTCGAGCATCTTTTCACCAAAATTAGACTGATCCGCAGCCCAATCCAACTGGAGCCTTCCTTATGTGTCGTAACGCTTGCTTGCTATTGCTCTGTGCAACCCTCGTGATTCTCAGCTCGTCTTCGTCCTTCGGTGTTCTCGTAGATGGCGGCGACTTGACGATTATTGATGATGCCGGAAATCCTTCCGATGGTCTGCGATATCTCGACATGTCGTTTAGCGATGGTTTAGATTTGTCGGCTGCTTTGACCAATGCCCAGACGACTTATGCCAACGCAAGGCTAGCAGTCCCAAGCGAATTTGACGACCTGTTTGCTGCAGCAGGAATTACTTATGATGGCGCGCTGATGGCGTCGGATGGATTCGCCGTAGGTGGCGCTGCGACGATCTCGTCTGGTTCGAATTACGATGGCGGGGCGCTACTGTCGTTGCTGGGGCCTACCGTCGGAAGTGAGATCACAAACATCTGGACCGATCCCGATGGTAATGACGATATTGGAACGACGCGAGATTTCATTAATTTCAATACTTCCATCGCCCAGATTCTAAATGCGACAAGTACCGCGCCCGACGCCGCGGTAGGATGGCTATTAGTGACTGCTGTTCCTGAGCCTAGCTCCTTTTTGCTTCTAGGCATGGCAACCGCAGGAGTTTTGGGAACGTCGAGACGAAGAGTTCAGAGATAGCTGCGATCGCAAGCAGGCCTCTTCTAGAATCTTTGTCCTAAGCTAGCGTTCAACAGCCAGCTCGATCGTTCTGCGCCAGGCCCAAGGCCGCCTCGAAATCCTACAGACTTGCCCGCCGACTTGGCACCACGACAGTCCTAAGCTTTTGATCGCAAAGATGGTTCCCAGCTGCTCCGCACCTTGCCGACCGTGCGCTTTTTGCGAAGGTTGGTTACCCTTAGAAACGCCTAGCAAGATGCGATAGCTTGCGGGTGTCGAACCGTCGTGAGCCAGTTCCGACTTCACAAACTCTAGTAACTGCTGATACAAACCTTGGCGACGCAACAAGGGCGCTACGACAGACGCAAAAAGCCAAGCCTCATCGTCGTCCAATAGAAAGTGGAGGCCCAGCTCGCTCTCGGTAAATGACTCGGTAGCGATCCAAGCAACCGCCACCGGCTGATCGTTTTGCCAGACTGCGGCAGCACGGCACGTGGTGCCATTCCACGTAGCCATATTCTCGGGGGTGGCAAGATCGCCGAGACCACTCGCTTCGGCATGCGAATCGATCCAACGTATCTGGCACGCAGGATGCGCAGTATTTCCATCTGGCCGAGGTGTACTTGGTAACAAGCGAATTTCATAAACGCCAAACGGACGAACTCTCAGCAAGCTGGCTGGCAGAGCTTGCACGCAGCGCTGGACAGTGCGATAGAACAGCAGACGAATCGATTGGGGAAACCAGCGTGTCATAACTTGCCGACTAATGCGCCTTCATACTTTCGATCAGACCTACCGCTACGTCCGCCGGAACTGCATACGTCTCGGTCCGCCCCGCGCGGGCGAGGTTAAATCCAACGACTTGGCCGTCGAGATCGACCACAGGACCGCCGCAGTCGCTGGGTTTGATGACCGTGTCGTGCTGAAAGGCACTCGGGAAACCGAATCGACGCTGGCTAAGAACGCTACCCAACTGGTTTTGAAATTCTTCGCGTGTCGGCAACCGCCAAGGTCGCCGACCTTTAAGCATTGCCGCGATGTCAAGCGTCTCGCCGTTGCGGCGCACTTGCAATTTCAAAGGGTCGCCTGGGCTATGCTCGCGAACTCGACGGACAAACTCTTCACGCGTTGGTGTCGGCTGGTTATTCACACTGAGTACCAAGTCGTCTCGCTGCAAGCCAGCCTCCTCAGCGCCTGTGTGGGGGAAAACTCGCACAATGATCGGGCGGCTAGTTTGATCGTCTAAACCCACACCCAAAGTGCCCGACCGATGCCAGATCTCGCGTGGCCCAACGCTCATCACTCCAACCGCCTCTGGCCCGCGCTTCATGCCGACGGTCGCGAGCCATGCGCCGACATCTGGCGGCGACAATTTCTTCAGTGTCAAGATGGGCAGCTGCCGAGCGTCGATCTTCAGCAAAGCCAGATCGTAGTCGCGGTCGACACCGACAATCTTCGCTTGGAACTCTCGCTGATCGGCCAGACGGCAAGTGATCGCCCCAGGCAGCCGACTCGCTTTGGTAAGTATCAACCCATCAGCGCCGACGATTCCGCCCAGCGCCGTATCGCGACCGTCGGTACGCACGCGCACTGTGGCTCGCCGCGTCTCGGCGATCACATCTCGAAACGCTGACCGCACATGAGGACCGCTGGTCAGACGCCATTTGGGAATGGTAATCCGCTCCGTCGGAAAGGGTCGCGAATCGGCAAGTTTCTCCCACTCCCGTAGCGGACCAGTTTCTTGTGCGGCAATAGGTACTGAGATTGCCACGAGAACTATCCAAGAGACGAACCACAACGGAACGACGAAACAACGCGAGCGAAAAACAGGCAACACCCCTCGTTTCTTGGTTTCGTCGTGTTTCAATATTTTTACTACCCTCATGGTCTCTCCCGCGATTCGGACTCAGCTCGGTCGCCACGTGGAACGGGGCGTCGAATGCCAGCGATCACCACGTCGACCTCAATCGTCGCGCCGCTGCGGCCGATTTGCAAACGCATCGTTTGCCCAGGTTGCTTCTCAAGAACTTTTGCAGAGAGTTCGTCGAAGCTGGTCACGTTGTCGCCGTCCACCGACTGCACGACATCGCCCGAGCGCATCCCCGCTTCGTCGGCAGGCAAGCTGGGGAAAACATGCGAAATCAGACATTGGCCATTCTCCTCACGTCCGGCGACACCAATGATGGGTCGCATCGTCGTGCTGACCAACGTTTCGTCACTGCCTCCCCAGACTTCTCCGGCCAGCAAGCGTTGCCAGCCCTTTTGTATTTCGACAACCGGAACATGAAAGTTGTAGACGATATCGGGACCGATACTGGAGTGAACTGCCATGACTTCGCCACGCAGGTTGACCAGCGGCCCTCCCGAATCGCCCCCGACCAAGGTGCAATCGGTGCAGACCCAATCGTCGTCGACTCCCAAAACTCTCCCCAATCGCAGCGGGGGCGCGCGATCATCCAACGTTCCACCGGGCTGCCCAGTGGTAACAACCCACTCGCCTATTTTTGGCAGCATCGGTGCAATCGGCAAGAACGGCAAATCGGCGGGCGGATTCTCGATTTGCACCATGCCGGCATCGATCTCATGGTTGGCACCCAACGTCCGTCCGCGAAGCCGCCGTCCGTCTGGCAGCAACAGGGTCGCCCGACGATTCGCTTTGCCAATCACATGACCCGCCGTCAGCACCAGCCCGTCGGCACTGACAATCACACCGCTGCCGGCACCCTGCCCCACCAGCACACCGACCGTCGCTGGCCTCGCCAACTTTGCCACTTGCTGCACTTGTTGTTGAATCAAACGAAGTTGCTCGACATTGCGCGGATAGCGCTGTTCCACCACCTTTTCAACCTGAGCGGGCAGCACGATCGGATCGGCGGCACAAACCCAAGCATTCATCGAACAAATGCCGATCGCGCACAGGAACAACACTCTCATTCGGCGGTAAATCATTGGTGCAAGTACGCTCAAAAGTGCTCTCATTCCAAAACAGCAGTCTCTACGGACGGCAACCAGCTCTGGGTCGCTTTGTGTACCATTCTTGCCCGCCACCGCCCTGTAGGCAACTTGCCAGTCCCGCAGCAGCCAATTCCATTCAAAAAAGGCACTACTGTACAAATGCACTTGCCATCTGTACGTCCGTATATTATCCTCAAGTAGTCCAGCTAGCATGAGAGCACCAAGCAAGGCCTGAAAAACAACGATTTCCGGCACGATACGCCACTAATTCCGAAGGAATCTTCCATGAGTTTCGATCAACTGACCAAGCGACAGCGCGAGGTTTTCGACTTTATTCGCGGCAAAATCACCGGTCGTGGCTACGGTCCGACGGTGCGAGAAATCGGTGAGAACTTCAACATCAAGTCGCCCAACGGCGTGATGTGCCATCTCAAAGCCCTCGAGAAAAAGGGCCTGATCACGCGCGAGCCTAACATGTCGCGGGCGATCCAACTGACCGAAGCCGCCCAAGAAGATCGAGGATTGCCACTCGTTGGTCAAATCGCTGCCGGTAGCCTGACCGAGGCGATCGAGCAAGCCGAGCGTTTTGAGTTCGAAGACTGGTTCGGCAAAAAGAATCTCTTCGCGCTGAAGGTCAAAGGCGATTCGATGATCGAAGCGGCGATCGCCGACGGCGACCTAGTCATCTGTCGCAAGGCGCGCACCGCCGACAAAGGCGACATCGTCGTCGCGCTAACCGACGACGGCGACGCCACGCTCAAATACTGGTACCCAGAAGCCAACCGCGTCCGCCTGCAGCCAGCCAACTCAACGATGAAACCCATCTATTGCCGCAATGTCAAAGTGCTGGGCGTAGTGACGGGGGTGGTGCGGAAGATGTGACCTATGGGTTTGGAGGCTCTGGCAAAGGCGCCAAGCCAAGAAGCTCAACAGCTTGCACTTCCTTTTTACGACTTATCGCCTGTGCGTGAATTATTTCCTACGCCGACTTTTCCAGCTCGCTGGCTGAATTCAGCTTATTGTACAGCGTCTTGAGACTCACACCCAGTTGCCCAGCCGCTTTGGGTTTGCTGCCATCGTTGCGCTCGAGAGCTTCGATGATGGCTTCCATTTCCATTTCCCGTAGCGTCATTATGCCGCGTCGTTGTTTGGCGGCGCCTTGGAGTTGGCGACTGTCAAAATGTTGCGGTAAGTGTTCGCGATGGATGGGGCCTTCGTCGCAAAGAATCGTTGCGTGTTCGATCACGTTGGCCAACTCACGCACATTGCCAGGCCAAATGTGGCCACGCAGCGCTTCGATGGTATCCGCGGCAAGCTCTGCTTTGCCTCCACGGCGGTGACGTGCCAGAAGATGCAACGCTAGCTCAGGCACATCGTCAATCCGTTCGCGTAGTGGCGGCAAGTTAATCTCGAAAGTGTTGATGCGATACATCAAGTCTTCGCGGAATTCTTCCTCGGCAACCATCGCTTGCAGATCGCGATGCGTTGCGCAAACGACGCGCACATCCACGGTAACCGATTTGTTCTCGCCAACGCGGCGTATCTCGCCACTTTCGAGCACGCGCAGCAACTTCGCCTGCATCGACTTCGGCAGTTCGCCGATCTCGTCCAGAAATATCGTGCCGCCATGGGCCACCTCGAACAAGCCTGTCCGATGATCGTCGGCGCCAGTAAAGGCGCCTTTGCGGTGGCCGAACAATTCGCTCTCGATCAGTGTTTCGGGCAACGCCCCACAGTTGATCGCGACAAACGGATTCTCAGCGCGCGGACTATTGTCGTGCAAAGCACGTGCGACCAACTCTTTGCCGGTGCCTGTCTCGCCTAAGATGAGTACGGTCGAACTGGTCGGAGCCACTTTTTCGATCAGCACTTTGACTTTTTGCATCCCTGGCGTTTTGCCGATAAGTTGGGGTGCCCCTTCCAATCGCAGCACTTGATGCTGCAGCGCGCGATACTTTTGCTGTAGCTGCCGTTTCTCGGTAACACGGTTAAGCAAGGCTTGGATTTCGATCAACTTGCAGGGCTTGGTCAGGTAGTCAAACGCGCCATGCCGTAGCGCGGCAATGGCGGTCTCGGTTGTCGACTTGCCGGTCAGCACTACCGCCTCGGTCTCGGGCGAAATTTCTTTGCAATGGGCAATGACGCTGATGCCATCTTTGCCTGGCATATCAAGATCGACGATGATGCAGTCGTACGTGTTTTTATCGAGCGCCGCGATGGCGGTTAGTCCGTCGGGGCAAACCGTGACCGTGTGTCCGAGCCGAGGCAGTTCGAGCCTCATCAACTCTTGAAGCGAACGTTCGTCGTCGGCAAATAGTAAGGTCAATCCTTGACCGTTAGGCTGCTTGGTAGCGATGGTGTCTCTCCTTGCTCAAAGGGTGGGCCGGCAATATCACGACAAAACGCGATCCGCAACCGACGCCCCCACTGGATACATCAATGTGGCCGTTATGATCTTCAACAATGCGATAGGTGATCGAAAGCCCAAGGCCGGTTCCTTGGCCAGTATGTCGACGCGTATAAAAAGGCTCGAACAAGTGCTCACGCACTTCGTCATCCATTCCGCAACCATTATCTTCGACGATCAACTGGGCTTGGTCACCTGACCGCTCGATAGAAACGCAAACCTTGCCGCCCGCGTCGAGGCTTTCCAGACCGTTCGTGATTAAGTTGAGCGCAACTTGTTTAATCTCTTGAGCGTTGACTTGAACAATCACCGGGTCGCCAGGAACTAGCTCAATGCTTTTATCGTGATACTTACCCAGATGCTGAACCATCTCGATGACGTTCTCAACCAAGTCGCGCAGGTCGGTGTTATGCCGTTGCGAGTCGCCCATCCTTGCGAAATCAAGCAGCTTTTCGGTGATCTGCTTACAACGAAACGCCTCACGCTGAATCATCTGCAAGTAGTCATGTACCACTTGTACGTCGTCGGACTGCGCTTCTTCGACCTCGACAAACAATTCGGCCAGGCGACTTTCTAACGATTCGCTACAAAGCGCAATCGACGCCAACGGGTTGTTAATTTCGTGCGACACGCCAGCCGCCAAGAATCCAACACTTGCCAGCTGCTCGCTACGAACGACCTGCTTAGTGCGCTCGCGCACCTGTCCGTCAAGATCGTCGCGAGTTTGTTGAAACTGTGCTGTCATATCGTTCAGTGCATCAGCCAATTCGCTCATTTCGTCGTGCGTGTTGAGATGAATGCGATGGTTGTATTTCCCCTTCGCAACTTCTCGCGAACCTTGCACTAAAGTTTGAAGAGGATCAGCAAACCACTTATAAAACAGCCGAATCGAGGTCACTAGCAAAATAAGAGCCAATGCTGCGTTGACCCACGCCACGGCTATGGCTGTGCGATACTTGGCCTGTACGTCGTTGGCAAACTCCTGGAATTGCTTATGCAGATGACTCGGTAAAGCGGCGACCAGATGCCTCAGTTGCTCGGCTTCATGGCTCAGCTCGCCAATACGAGTCGAATCTAGCAACCAGTCTTCTTCGATATCTGTTGCCAGGGCTGACAGAAGCACTTCGTCGATCTGCTTCAACGTTTCGCGTTCTTGCGAATCATCTCCGAGCCGCAGCGTATCAGACTTGCCATTGCGATCGAGCTGCCGACGGTAGCGATTCAGTGCATCTTTGAACTCGCCCAAGTGCATCTGGTATTCTTCATTCAGTACGGCCGCATCCCAGTGTGAAAAATAAAGTTCACTGCTTACCTCATCTTCTGCAACACTGCCCAACGATTGTGCCTTGCCCGCCAATTCAACACGTTCGTTCGCCTGTCGCAGAATATCGCGCAGGTCTACAAGCTTTTGGCTCACCTGACCAGCAAGCGGCAATTCAGCAGAACGCGCGCTCAGTCCCTTGACGAGACCTCGATACGCATACAGCCCGTAGTACGCGCTACTAAACAGCGCGAGCACCGTCACCAGCAACAGCCCGAGACCGAGCTTGAGTTTCGTGCGTATGGGCCAATGAGCGAGCACCGACGACCTCCTTGTCGTGCCAATGCCATATTAGTTCAGCAATGTGACGATTCAGCAATGCTGAGCAAAAGCAGACTTCGTCCTGAAGTCTGACGGGGAAGGAAGTGTACTCGATAAATTGTAAATTTGACAAGAACAATCTTGCCCGAAATCCCAAAGGGGTGCAGCCTGCACTTTGCGCGTGAGTCGGTTTTATAGTAGAAGTGGTAGCAGTATTTGACTGGCAGGAGGGCGTTCCGGCGAGAAGCTGGATAAATCAAGGAGCCAGGGATGGCAACTAGCGATCAAGTTCAAGTGAA
>JAJDEE010000180.1 GCA_029259975.1 Planctomycetota bacterium | reverse complement strand
AGGTCGTTGGTCGGTTCGTCGAGTACGATTACGTTCGCCGGCTTGGCGAACAGTTTAGCCAACAGGACTCGATTGCGTTCGCCGCCAGAGAGAAATTTTATTTGTGTCCGCGCGCGTTCGGGTGCGAACAAAAAATCTTGTAGGTAGCCAAGTACATGCTTGCGGACGCCGTTCATCATGATCGTATCAGAGCCATCGCCGAGGCTGTCTTGAACGGTTGCTTCGTCGTCGAGTTGGTCACGCAGCTGATCGAAGTAGGCCAGCTCGAGGTTGGTGCCGAGGCGAACGCTGCCCGACTGCGGCTCTAGCTGGCCGAGTAACAACCGCAAGAGCGTTGTTTTGCCGGCGCCGTTGGGGCCGATGATGCCAATCTTGTCGCCGCGCATGATGGTCGTCGAAAAATCGTTGACGATCGGCCGGTTATTATCCTCTGCGTCGTAGGCAAAGCCGATGTTCTTCACCTCCGCGACCTTCATTCCGGTGCGACCACCTGCTTGGATCTGCAATTGGGCGGTGCCGACCTTGCTGCGACGCTCGCTGCGCTGCACACGCATTTTTTCGAGTGATCGCACTCGTCCTTCGTTGCGCACGCGCCTGGCCTTGATTCCCTGCCGGATCCAGACCTCTTCCTGGGCGAGTTTTTTGTCGAACAGGGCGTTTTGCTTTTCTTCGGCTGCAAGCGACGCTTCTTTGCGGGCGAGAAAAGTGTCGTAGTCGCACGACCAGTCAAAAATGCGGCCACGGTCGATCTCCAAAATGCGTGTCGCGAGGTTTCGCAAGAACGCGCGGTCGTGCGTGACAAACATCAACGTCGCGGGCCAGCGCAACAAAAACTCTTCGAGCCAGGCAATCGCATCAATATCAAGATGGTTGGTCGGCTCGTCGAGCAGCAACACGTCTGGCTCAGCCACCAAGGTTTGAGCAAGTAGCACCCGACGCTTCCACCCCGACGACAGGCTTTGGACTTCGAGCGTCGGATCGAGATCCATCTTCGTCAACAGCCGGTCGACCAGACGGTCGGCCTCCCAAGCATGGGCTGGGTCTTGTTGCTCGGCGGGTAAGCCAAGGCGGACGACTTTGTCGACGGTGCCTTGTAGATGGTCGGGCACATCTTGCGGCAGCAGCGAGACCTTCGTCCGCGGCGCGATAACGCATTTCCCCTCGTCGGGCTGGACCACGCCGCTGATGATACGCATCAATGTCGTCTTGCCCGACCCGTTGCGTCCCAGCAATCCGATCCGCCCGCTGGCTTCGATCTGGCAAGACACCTTGTCCAACAACAACGGCCCGCGGAAGCCAATGCTAAGTTCGTTGAGTTGAATTAAAGCCATACGTCAGGAAATGCCAGTTATTATGAATACGTTTTGCGTGTTGTTAAGAAAAAAAGAGCAGTCATTTATCCGACCAAACGCCTAGCTCGTTCCCATGTGGATCGAGGAATTGAAACCTCCTGCCACCCGGGAACGAAAAAATCTCTTTGCAAATCGTGCCGCCGTTGGCTGCGACCCTGTCACGTGTGGCTTCTAGGTCGGTTGCGTAGAGAATCACTAGCGCAGCGCCTGCAGCGGTCGTCGAGCGCAACTTCGACTGAAAAAACCCGCCGTCGAGTTGGCCATCGTTGAACGCGCGATACTCGGGACCGTAGTCGGTAAACGACCAATCGAAAACGCTTGAGTAGAACGCTTCGCACGCGTCGAAGTCAGACGACGGAAACTCGATGTAATCGATACGTTTGTCAACGGACATTGTTATTCGTCCGCAATGACGAGCGTTTCGATTTTGTCGCCTTGGACGATTGCGTTAACAATCTCTTGACCGTCGTCGAGGACTTTGCCGAAGACCGAGTGTTTGCCGTCGAGCCAGGGCGTGGGCACATGCGTAATGAAAAACTGCGAGCCGTTGGTGCCGGGGCCTGAGTTGGCCATCGACAAGACGCCGGGCACATCGTGCTTTAGCTCGGCATGGAATTCGTCCTCGAATTGGTAGCCAGGGCCGCCAGTTCCCGTGCCTTGAGGGCAGCCGCCTTGGACCATGAAATCGTCGATCACGCGGTGGAACGACAACCCATCGTAAAAACCTTCGCCAGACAGCTTCTCGAAATTGGCAACCGTCTTGGGCGTCTTGTCGTCGAACAATTCGATGCGGATCACGCCTTTGTTGGTGGTCATCGTGGCAACTTTCATGGCTACATTCTTTCGATATTTTTAGGTTCTGGAGAGCGACAGCAAAGCACAGGACGCTTTTGCAAACCACTAAGATCGCAGCCCGCTACCAATCCTGCAACCCCCGCAGACAACCGCTTTTATGAGTGCCCAGGCAAGCGGTAAAGCCATTTCCATCCTGTCCCAAGAAGCTAAGGCGAACGGCAAATGAGAATTTACCGTAGGATAGGCTTCCAGCCTGTCCGTAGTGCTTTGACCGACAGGCTGGAAGCCTATCCTACGGGTCGTTCGCCTTGGCAACACTCGCATCTAGCCGTCTCGCATTGCTCCGAGTACAATCAAGCGTTTATTTTGTCGGCCAGCGCTACTGGCAGGATTCCCTGATATTGCTTTTTGAAGATTGAGAAACTGTCGTGCTACGAACACATACTTGCGGCCAATTGGGCGAGGCCCAAATCGGCGAGACTGTCACACTTTGCGGCTGGGTCGACAGCTATCGCGACCATGGCGGCGGCTTGTTTGTCGATCTTCGCGACCGTTATGGGCTGACCCAGGTCGTCTTCAACCCGCCTGACACTTCGCCCAAGACGATCGAAGCGAGCAAATCGCTAAGGTCTGAGTTTGTCGTGAAGGTGACCGGTAATGTTGCGGCGCGGCCCGAGGGAATGGCCAACCCGAAAATGGAGACCGGCAAGATCGAGCTGCGCGTCACTGCGCTGGAATTGCTCAACGAAAGCCTGACGCCGCCCATATCGCCCAGTGGCCAAGACTTGCCGAACGAAGACCTACGCCTGAAACATCGGTATCTCGATCTGCGTCGCCCCGAGATGCAGCAGACGATGCTGTTGCGTGCGGCGATGATCAAGTCGATGCGTGACTACTTTGCCGAGCATGGGTTTATCGACATCGAAACACCTATTCTCGGACGCAGCACGCCCGAAGGCGCTCGCGACTATCTCGTCCCCAGCCGCGTGCATGGTGGAAATTTTTACGCGCTTCCTCAGTCGCCGCAGCTGTACAAGCAGATTTTGATGATCGCCGGCTACGATCGTTACGTGCAAGTCGCCCGCTGCTTCCGCGACGAAGACCTCCGCGCCGACCGCCAGCCAGAGTTTACGCAGCTCGATGTGGAAATGTCGTTCATCGATCAAGAAGACATGCTCGCCGTAATCGACGACCTTGTCGCGAAGCTTGCGAAAGAGCAGCTGGGCATCGACCTGCCAACGCCACTGCCACGAATGACGTATGACGAGGCGATGCAACGCTTTGGCCACGACGCCCCCGACCTGCGATTTGGATTGGAGATCATTGACTGTTCAGACCTGGCAGCCAAGAGCGGCTTCGGCGTCTTTAGCGGTGCTGTCGAAGCAGGCGGAAATGTGCGGGCGATCAACGTCAAGCAGGGCACCAAGCAGTACAGCCGTCGCGGTATCGACGCGCTCACCGACTACGCTAAAGAGTTCGGCGCTAAAGGTCTCGCTTGGTTCAAAGTCGACGAAAGCGGCGCACTTGCCGGAGCAATCACCAAGTTTTTCGAGGCGGACCTACTCGCCGACTTTGCGAAGCGACTGGGAGCCGAGCCTGGCGATTTGATTTTGTTCGCCGCCGACAAATTTGCTGGCACCTGCAAAGTGCTACATGCATTGCGGACCAAGATCGGCAAAGAGATGCAGTTGTACGGGGCCGACGACATGAATTTTTCGTGGGTCGTCGAATTCCCGATGTTCGAGCACGACACGGACGAAGGGCGCTGGCAGGCGATGCACCATCCGTTTACCGCGCCGCTCACCGAGCATCTTGAGCTGCTTGATAGCGACCCCGGCAAGTGCCGCGCGCAGGCGTAC
>JAJDEE010000179.1 GCA_029259975.1 Planctomycetota bacterium | reverse complement strand
TGCGTAGTGTGCCAAAATCATCGATTGACCCAGTAAACTTGGCCGCCTCACCACCAAAATGGACCAAGCCCTCTAGCGGCGGCAGCAGGCTCAGCGGAGCGACGCCGCTTTGGCCGGCGAGCAGTCCGTCCCAAAGCTCGGCCGCACTGTTGCCCAAAGGGGAGACAGCTCCCAGGCCGGTAAACACGACGCGTCGGTTATTTTTGCCACAAGTCAACAGGGTCAAGGGTACGCAGGTAGGACAAATGGGAAATCGGTAAGCACTACAGCCTAAAGCTTACAGCCCCGAGTCTCAATGCCCTGCTCAATACCGGCCATGAAAAGTCTGATCCACACGCGTCGCGGACGAGATCGGTGGGCCGCCGCCGGGCAGTGATGGTGCGACAGGGCCTTTGCTTTCGACGAACAGCAGGGCGTCGGCTCGCGGCGCGCCTGTAGAGATTTGCAAGGCGTCGGTCAACATATTTGGCTTTTTGGGGCCGGGCGTGGCGACGACGCCTAGGCTTAGTAACAGCACTTGGTCGGTGGGCCAGCGGAAACGCTCGTGGAGCTGGATCATCGTCATTTGTGGGACTTGGCATTCGGCTCGTTGGTTGTGAGCGATGTTGTTGGGGACCTCGAGTTTGACGGACAGCATTTTTTCGACTTGGGCGAGACGCAGCTTGATCACCGCGTCGACAGTGCGAGTGTCCATCGCCAGCAGCGGGCTGAACTCCAAACTAAAGCCTTCGTCGAGCTGGCCTAATTCGGGCTGATAGCCGGGCCATGTTTGCTGGGTTCGGATGATGCCCTTGGTGTAGGGACGCGGTCGCATCGACGAGACGACCAACGACTGGCCGTTTTGAACCATTTGGTGTGGCGGATTGTGCTCGCGATAGTCGGTCCGACGTTTGAGTTCGGACATTAGCAATGCGGCGTCTTCCTTGGCAAGCATCCAGCCCTGCACGCCCGCAGACTGCACCGGTAACGATTTCATTAGCGGCAGCGCGCGTGCCCGCCAGTTCGGGTTTTTGATCGTGATGATCCGCAGTCCAAAACCGTGATTCTCGGCGGCGCGGTTCACAAAGCGGTCGACGATCTCGGCGACGACGGCTTGCATTTGTGGTGTGTGATAGACGCGAAGGATTCGGCTGTCGGCGCTGAGCAACCCGACAGGCGTCGAGTGCCACGCTTCGTAGCCCGTTTCGCGCAAGATCCAATCGATGATCAGCTGCTCGGGATTCGACGTCGACTGGAGTCGCAGCGTGTAGGAGCTGATGTCGTACTCGCGCCAAACTTGGCCGTGATCGTTAGGTAGCTGCCCAGATCCTTTGGTGACAGGCGCGCGAGTGATGCGTTGACCGGTGGCTGTGACGGGCGCAGAAGTTTGCGGAGTGACCGGGCTGCCCGTTGGCGCACTGGCGTTGCGCGCGTCGGCGGTTCGATTGTTGCCACTGATGTTGCTGTTGTAGCGATTCGATTGTGTTGCGCTACTGCCCGTAGGCCGCCAGCCGCTTGCTTGAGCGTGGGCTAGCTTAGGCAACAAACAACTAATCAAGACGAGTGCCGCGATGCGCAGTTGCATCGGAGTTCTCCTAAATAAGAGAGCCAATTAGCGAGGGAATATCCCGAAAGGCGCGGAGTATAGGGAGGGCGCTGAGAGGCGACAAGAGAGAGCGAGGGTGCTAGCAAGAGGTAGGCCGGAACAAGCCTTTTACTTCAGCTGTCCAACAATAATCGACGCATTATGTCCGCCGAAACCAAAGCTGTTGCTCATCGCGTTGTTGAGCGGGCGTTCTTGCGGCGTGTTGGGGGTGTAGTTGAGATCGCAGTCGGGGTCGGGCGTCTGGAGGTTGATCGTTGCGGGGATCACTTGATCGCGTAACGCTAGTAGGCTAAGGATCAACTCTACGCCGCCGCTAGCACCTAATAGATGGCCGAGCTGGCTTTTAGTGCTTGAGATATTGAGTTTGTAGGCTTGGTCCCCAAAGACACTTTTGACGGCCTTCGTTTCGGCTTTGTCGCCTAGCGGAGTACTGGTGCCGTGGGCGTTGATGTAGTCGATTTCTGTGGTGTTGAGGCCCGAGTCTTGTATTGCGTTGCTCATGGCACGAGCGGCTCCAGCCCCTTCGGCGTCTGGCTTGGTAATATGGCCAGCGTCGGCGCTGGCACCGAAACCAAGCACCTCGCCGTAGATTTTTGCTCCCCGAGCCTGAGCAAATTCAAGTTCTTCAAACACCAATACTCCGGCCCCTTCCGAGAGAACAAATCCGTTGCGATCCGCGTCAAAAGGGCGGCTAGCACCGGCGGGATCGTCGTTACGCGTCGAGAGGGCCTTCATGTTGGCAAAGCCGCTCATACCCATCGGGGTGACGGCAGCCTCAGCGCCTCCGGTCAGGATCACGTCTGTTTCCCCACGCTGGATAGTTCGATAGGCATTTCCCATCGCATTAGTTGCGCTAGCACATGCGGTGACGACAGTGTAGTTGACTGCACGCAGCCCAAAACGGATTGATAGATGGCCGCTTGCCGCGTTTAGCATCAATTTGGGGATCGTAAACGCGGAGACTTTGTCAGGCCCTTTGTGCAGCAGTCGCAATTCTTGCGTTTCAATCTCGTTGATGCCGCCGATTCCCGAACCCATGATGGCACCGAGGCGATACGAGTCGTGTTTCTTGAAGTCGATTCCTGAGTCTTTGACGGCTTCGATGCCGGCGACCAGTCCGAATTGCGTAAAGCGGTCAATCCGTTTCGCTTCGCGGGGATGCACGTGGTCTCCGGTCGACCAATCGTGGATGTCGCCGCCGAATTTGACTTTGTGATCCTTCGTGTCGAAAGCTTGCAGCATGTGGATTCCGCTTTTTCCAGCGAGAATCTTCTGCCACAAATCTTCGATTTGGCAACTCAGCGAGGTGACTGCACCAATGCCTGTTACGACGACGCGTCGTTCCATTACTTCAATCGAGGGGGAAAGGATTAGGTAGGGAATGCGCCGTAGGTAAGACGCGAAAAAAACGATGCATCAATGGACAGGCCATCCCCAGGCTACTCAACGTCGGTACCGTCCGGCGCAGTAGGCAGGTGAAGACCTATTTGCTGGCGTTTTCATCGATAAACGCGACAGCCTGTCCGACCGTTTGGATCTTTTCTGCAGCATCGTCGGGGATGTTGACATCGAATTCTTCTTCAAGCTCCATGACCAACTCGACCGTGTCGAGCGAGTCTGCACCCAAGTCGTTCACGAAGGAGGTATCCGAAGAAATCTTATCTTTGTCGACACCAAGCTGCTCGGACACGAT
>JAJDEE010000178.1 GCA_029259975.1 Planctomycetota bacterium | reverse complement strand
GCGAAAGCGACTTTGATATTGCGATAAGCATTCCTCGCCAGCAGGTTTACCCACCTTTTGAGGCAAACGGTAAGGTGGGTGAACCTGTCGGCAGCAATGCGAATGGAAGTGGTTAGCTCAATCCGCCGACAGAACCTCCTACCCTACAAAAAATACTGCCTCGTGAGTGAAGGACTTTTAGTCCGAAGCTCACGAAATTCCCAAACCTACCGGCTTCTAGCCGGTAGTAGTTGAGTTGACGTACTTCCCTGGCGTTCTTGGTGATCTTAACGGTTAAAAATTCGACAACGTATCGACATGCGTAAGCGAGCATGAAAAGTGCGTACCAGTTGCACGTTCCCACACCACCGACCCAGAGCCTGTTAATGTAGTCTCGCCGTAACTGGCGGTAAAGAATTGGCGGAGATCAAACGCTTGAAGTCTGTGAGAATTTAAGAAATTCATTGCTTCCCAGCGAGGTGTCCGATAGCATGATGAGACATATTGTAGCGTGTGGAAAAATCTTTACAGGCCCTGCTTGTCCCTAGAATTGTCCCCTTTCTTTTCCTCCAACTCCTCTCAAATCTCATGCAAAAATCTAAACACACGTAGTTCCAAATTCCATGAAAAAGAAAGACCAGGAACTATAATTTGGAACACTAATCTGCACTAATACGATTAGTGCAGATTAGCGAAGATTAGTGTTCTCCCCTTGTTTTTGGAACTACTGATTTTAACTTTCACCAAGGATTCTCTATGCGACTTTCTTTTACCGCCATCTTGGCTTTGCTGTTTTCCTGTCAGTTGTTTGCTCAACTCTCCCATGCCGAAACTCCACAGTGGGAGCGGCTGTTCAACGGCAAAGACCTCAGCGGCTGGGAGGAAATTGGTGACGAAAACTGGACGGTCGAGGAGGGGGCGATCTATGGCGAAGGGATAACGAAAGAGTACGGTTACCTAGCAACGGAGAAAAAGTACAAAAGCTTTCATCTATCGCTGCGTTTCAAATGCGAGGCGAGTGGCAACAGCGGCATCTACTTTCACACCACCTTCGAGCCAGGGACCGTCACGGTCTCCGAGGGACGGCAGGTCGAGATCGATCGGACCATTGGGCATCATACCGGTGGCGTTTACGGCGACGGCAAAGGTTGGATCGTATGGCCAGCACCGGAACTGGAAACCGTTATCCGGCCAAATGACTGGAACGAGATGCTTATCAAGGTCGAAGGCAACCGCTACATCACGTATCTCAACGGAGTGCAGATGATTGATTACACCTACCCTTCGCCAGGCGCATCCGAGGGCGTGATTGCTCTTCAATTGCATTCTGGCGGTCAAGGCCGGATGCGATTCAAGGACATCTGGATTCGCGATCTTTCGCAGTAGTCGCTATTCGCAGTGGCCGGTATTCGATGGCTCTAATCGAGGTTATATGCCTGCTTGGCCAAGTCGTAGGCCAATGCGCGCATCATCGCTTGGGCGTCTTGATCGTCGATCATGCCTCGGACGAGTAGACTGGCAACCCAATCGGCGCTGGCGCGCCGCCAGACATCGTGTCGTGCAGGAATCGAGGGATAGGCTCGGGTGTCGTCGTTAAAGCCAGCGGTGTTGTAGATACCGGCGGTTTCCATAACTTGGTCAAAGTAACGACGCATGCCGTGCAGACTGTCGTGGAACCACCACGGTGGGCCTAGCTTGAGCGACGGATAGTGGCCCACCAGCGGTGCCAATTCGCGTGCATAGGTCGACTCATCAAGCGTAAACAGGATTAACGACAGGCGTGGATCGCTGCCAAATTCGTTGAGCAGAGGGCGGATGCTACGCGTGAATTCGGTCGCGAGCGGAATGTCGCACCCTTTGTCCAAACCGAAAACGTCGAACACGTTGCCATTATGGTTGCGGTCAGAGCCGACGTGTAGTTGCATGACAAGTCCGTCTTCAGTGCTCATGCGGGCGAGTTCGATGAGCATGTGCCCACGGAAAATCTGGGCGTCGTCATCATTCATTTTTCCTTGCAAGGCTCGCTGGAAAATTGCATCGGCTGCAGAGTCCGAAAGTTTTCCGGTGTAGGCGTTGACCGCCGCATGATCGGTTGCCTTGGCACCCATGCTGCGGAAAAATTCGCGGCGATTTTCGATGGCCTTCAGGTAGCTTGCATAGCTGATGATCGACTCGCCTGTCAGCTCGCCTAGCCGTTCGATTTTTTGCAGCCAGCCCGGCTGATCGATCAGCACAACATCGTCGGGCCGAAAGGTCGGCAAGATCGGGCTAGACCAACCCGAATCGCGGATGGTTTGGTGATGTTCGAGCGTGTCGGTCGCCATGTCGGTGGTGCAAAGCACCTCGATGTTGAAACGCTCGTGCAGCCGGCGTGGCTGAAATTCCTCAGACTGAAGTTGGCCGTCGATTTGATCGTAAATTTGCTGAGCGTTATCGCTCGTCAGTTTATTTTCGAGCTGGAAGACCGTCTGAAATTCATGATTTAACCAGCACCCTGTCGGCGTGCCGCGAAACAGATAAAAGTGGTCGGCAAAGGTCTGCCAAATCTTGCGATGGTCGGTCTCGCTTGGCTCGCCACTGACTTTCGGAACGCCCAGCGATTCCAGCGAAATACCCTGCGAGTAGAGCATCCGAAAAATGTAGTGATCGGGAATGATCAGCAATTCGGTCGGCGAGCCAAATTTGTAGTCGGGATCGGCAAACAGCCGCGGGTCGACATGTCCGTGCGGACAGATAAGCGGCAAGTCCGCAACCTGCGCATACAAATCACGAGCAAGCGAGCGTTGAGCAGGGTCGGGACTAAAGTAACGATCGGCGGAAAGTTTGGGCATAAAATTTGACAAACATCGAGTATCTGGCTGTAATGGGATGTAATCAGCACTCCATTGTAACCATCAAATACCAATCGGACAGGGCAAACTGCCTCTTACCCTTTCTATTAGAGCCTTTGAGTTTTCTGAGACCATGCAACTTCGATTCTACCTCTCCCGCGCCACACTACCACTTTTGCTGACCGCCTTTATCTGCATAGATTACACTATCGCTTCCGCCGATACGGTGATACTCGGCGCATCGAAAGACAACACGCTGATTAACAGCGCGGCGGGTGCCATCAGTAATGCCACGGGGCCGCTGTTTGCCGGCAAAACAGGCGGGGCCGGGCCGGGCGCTTTGCGCGCTATTCTGGCTTTTGATCTCGCCAGCGAGATTCCGCAGGGAGCAACCATTACGAATGTCGATCTTACGATGACGGTGCTGCAAGCGGGTGGGGGCAGCAGTAATGATGCTTACACCCTGCACCGTGTCGAGCAGGATTGGGGCGAAGGCACATCCAATGCAGACGGCGGGGCCGGAGCCCCTTCGACTACAAACGATGCAACTTGGATTCATACTTTTTTTGATACTAACAGTTGGATCAATCCGGGCGGAGACTTCGCAAGCTCGCCAAGTGCCACAGAATCGGTTGGCGGTACTGGTCCGGTTACCTGGGGATCGACACCCGATTTGGTATCGGATGTGCAGACTTGGCTGGATGATCCCACTGCCAACTACGGATGGATTTTGATCGGCAACGAAATCCGAAATGGTTCGGCCAGACAATTCGCCGCGCGCGAATCAAGCAGCTCGGCACCACAACTGGCAATCTCATTCTTCGCAGTCCCCGAGCCAAGTTCGCTAATTATTGCCATTTGCTGCTCAATGGGCTGCCTGGCTCTCCGACGTAGGCGAACACACTAAGAATTTAGGCGGCATACTCCTCCGGCGAAATTTCTGGTACTCTCGGCGTATCGAAAAACCGGAGGGACGTCTGCCATGCCGCTATCTGCGAATCAATTCAAAAGTCCGGCGCTAGTCGTTTTTCTAGTTGCCTTCGTCACTTCGATTGTCGTTGGCAACCGCGTTGCGCCAACATGGACGGTCGAAAAGTTTGCCTTAGAAGTGCAAACGGACGACGAAGGCCAAGAAGTTGTAGATTTTCTCGGCAAAGACGTGTCGCTTCGCGTTGCTATTTCTCTTGCCGAATCGCCTTTATCCGTCGAAAAACTTGCTGCCCTACATCAAAAGCAAGAGCAGCCCAAGTTCACCGAACAACTTGTTTACGAATCGGTACAGGTCGACGGCAAGCCTCAACGGCAGTATGCCCAACTCTCCGCTCACCAGCATTGGGGTTGGTGGTCGTTTCTGCCGGCCTTCACGGCGATTGCTCTGTGCTGGATAACCAAAGAGCCGATTACCTCGCTGTTGGCAGGGATCGTTGTGGGCGCGATGTTGCTGGGGCAGTTTGACGTCTTCGCAGGAGTGTTAATTCCTTCGATTGGCACGCCCAAGGCAGCGGCAATCCTGGTGCTGTATCTTTGGCTACTGGGTGGACTGATGGGAATTTGGGCCAAAACCGGCGCGTCGGAAGCGTTTGCCGACTATATGTCGGAGAAATTTGTGCGCGGACCGCGCACCGCGAAACTGGTGGCTTGGATGCTAGGGATTATTTTCTTTCAGGGCGGCACTGTCAGTGCAGTTTTGGTTGGCACGACCGTTCGACCGCTGGCAGACGAAGAAAAGGTCAGCCATGAGGAACTGTCGCTGATCGTCGACGCGACATCATCGCCGATCGCTGTGTTGCTGGCATTCAACGCTTGGCCAATGTACGTGCAGGCGTTTATGGGCGTGGCTGGCGTGTCGTACTTGGCGACAGAAGCTGACCGAGTTGCTTTTTTCTTTCGAAGCATCCCGCTCGGCTTCTATGCGATATTTTCTGTGATCGCTACCTTGTTGATCGCCCTAGAAAAACATCCCGCCTTACCCAAAAAACTCAAGCAAGCCCGCCAACGCGCTCGCGAAACGGGAGCACTAAACGCCCCTGGCTCTGAACCCTTGGCAGACGAAGATCCGAATTACGATTTTGTTCCAGCGGGCTACACGCCTAGCCTGTGGGATTTTGTATTGCCGTTAGTAACGCTGCTTGGTGTTGCCGTTGGTACCTATCTCAAGCTTGGTTCTCCCAAGGTTCTCTGGGCATTTGGGGCCGCGCTGCTGCTGGCAGCCTTGCTGGCGAAACTACGCGGGATGAACCTACAGCAAGTGATGCTAGGCATCTTAGAAGGCCAAAAAAGCGTCGTTCTGGGGAGCGTGA
>JAJDEE010000177.1 GCA_029259975.1 Planctomycetota bacterium | reverse complement strand
AGCCTGCTTTGATAACACTCTCGGCTCCCCCCCCCCCACGCGACCCGCGAGCGTACGCGCCGGGAGGGCACCGCCCACCCCTACCCCGTTCGCTTACGCTCGCGGTTCGCTTGGGTGGGTGGGCTGGCGGTTCATGTTGCGTAGCGGGGCGGGTGCCGGTTAAAATGCCTGAGTTCTCACTATTTATCTGATCTTCGAGCCTTCCCAAGCCTATGAAGCTACTGCACGACGCCCTGGCGAATCACTGTTTTGCCCTGGACCTGAAAGCGCAGAGTTTGCCCGATATTTTCGAGCAGGTTGTCCAGCATCTGGTCGAAAAGAGGCTCGTAGCGGCCGACTCAGCCGACGATGTTCAAGCGGCCCTGCAAGCTCGTGAGAACCACGCTTCGACCGCCATCGGCCATGCGGTCGCTGTTCCGCATGCTTATCTCGAAGGTATCGAGCAGCAAATCGTCTTTTTTGCCCGGCTCAAACATCCGATCAACCTGGGTGCCCCCGATGGTATCCCCACGCATTTTTTGTTTTTCCTGCTTGGTTCGCCTGAATCGGCAGTTGAACATCTTGATACGCTATCGAATGTCGCGCGACTAATGTCGGATGACGAGTTTCGCTACGAGGCCGGCATCGCGCGCTCGGGTGACGACCTACTCGTTGCGTTCGACCACTTTTTAGCTCGGACTGCTCCAGAACCCGCCGCCGAAAAGAAACCATCTGCAGGGCTGGAATACACCGGCAAATTCGCTGGTGGACTGCGCCAAGACGTAGCCCGCCGTCTGCCGCACTATCTTAGTGATATTCGAGACGGGTTGCACGCCAAGTGCATCGGCTCCACCCTGTTCTTGTTTTTCGCCTGTTTAGCGCCGGCGGTGACATTTGGCGGTGTGATGGCTACGCAGACGGGCGGGCAGATCGGTGCGGTCGAGATGATCGCAGCCTCGGCCTTCTGCGGTGTTCTGTTTGCAATTTTCTCAGGGCAACCGCTGGTTATCTTAGGCGGAACCGGCCCGCTGCTGGTCTTTACCGCCATCTTGTATCGTCTTTGCACCGACATGGAGGTTCCATTTCTGGCTTGGTACGCCTGGGTTGGCCTCTGGTCGGCTGGTTTTTTACTGCTATTGGCTGCGACTGACGCTAGTTTTCTGATGAGGTACTTTACGCGTTTCACCGACGAAATCTTCTCGGCTCTGATTTCGATTATTTTTATCTACGAAGCAATCAAGTCTTTGGTCAACATCTTTGAAGATCTAGACGTCAAGAAGCATCACGACACTGCGCTGCTCACGTTATTGCTTGCCCTTGGCACGTACTACATCGCGATGAACCTGTCGCAATTTCGCCGCAGCAGCTACCTGCGGCCAAAAATTCGCGAGTTTTTGGCTGACTTTGGCCCAGCTTTTGCCCTGAGTGCGATGACTTTGGTGGCTGTCTGGCTCCACGAAGTCGATCTCGATGTCTTGCCGGCCCCGGATGCTTTTGGTCCTTCGATTGATCGCTCATGGGCCGTCGATCTCTGGGCAGCACCAGTCTGGACAAGATTCGCTGCTGCTGTGCCGGCGTTATTTGTGACGGTGCTTGTCTTTTTAGATCAGAATATCACTGCTCGCATCGTCAACAGCCCCGACCACAAACTGCACAAAGGCGAAGCCTACCATCTCGATCTGGGTGTCGTCGGCATTTTGATCGCCATCTGCTCGGTTTTCGGCCTGCCTTGGTTGGTCGCCGCCACGGTACGTTCGCTCAACCACGTACGCAGTTTGGCGACGCTCGAAGAAAAAGTCATGCCCAACGGCGAGACGCGCGAGCACATCATCCACGTCCGCGAAAATCGCCTCACTGGGCTGACAATACACCTACTGGTCGGCGCTTCGCTGCTATTGTTGCCGTATCTAAAATCGATCCCGATGGCGGTGCTCTACGGCCTGTTCCTGTTTATGGGTGTGGTTTCGATGTCGGGTAACCAGTTTTTCGAGCGGCTCAGCCTGTGGCTCCGAGACCCGGCGCTGTATCCGGTCACTCACTACATTCGCCGTGTTCCGCGCCGCACAATTCACCTCTTTACGTTGCTGCAAGCCATCTGCCTCGGCATACTGTGGTTCGTCAAAAGCAGCAGCATTGGTATCTTGTTCCCCATTTTTATCGCACTGCTAGTGCCTGTGCGTTTGTTGGCTAACCGCTTTTTTGCCTCTGAACATCTGGCAGCCCTCGATGCCGAAGAAGAGCCTGGCGACGAAGAAACGCACTGGGCGGGGTAATTCACCGCACGTCTTTGCCAACCCTTTTCGGTCTGGTATTGTGAGCGAACCATGCCAACACCAGAATCACTGCAACTCAAGCCTCGCCTAGAATTTGCTGTCGAAATCGCTCGCCAAGCAGGCGAGCAAACGCTCGAGCTTTTCCGCACACCTAGCCTCGACGTCGATCGCAAGTCGGACGGCTCGCCCGTTACAGCTGCCGATCGCGCCGCCGAAGAGTTGCTTCGCGCACGTATCGCCGCGCAATTTCCTGACGATGCGATTCTCGGCGAAGAGTTCGGCGAGAAGCCCGGCACCAGCGGTTTTCGCTGGGTACTCGACCCGATCGACGGCACCAAGGCGTTCATCAGCGGCGTGCCGCTTTACACCACGCTGGTAGCGATCTTGCACGAAGACGAGCCGCAAATCGGCGTTATTTTCGCCCCAGCGGCTGGCGAGATGGTTTATGCGGCTCGTGGTCTGGGGTGTTGGCATGTGTTGGGCGAGGCCGCGCCGCGCCGCACCGTTGTTTCGGAAGTGGACAAGCTTGAAAATGCGGTTTGTGTGACTACCTCGGTCCGATCGTTTACGACCGAACGCGACATCGATTGCCGGCCCGTTTACGACCGGCTCGAATCGGCCTGTCGCCTCACCCGCACTTGGGCCGACGCCTTTGGCTATTTGCTGGTCGCCACCGGCCGTGCCGAAATCGCGATCGACCCGGCAATGAGCCTCTGGGACTCCGCCGCCCTGCAACCGGTCATTGAGGAGGCTGGCGGCAAATTTTTCGATTGGCAGGGCCGAGCGACCGTCCACAGCGAAGAGGCCGTTGCGACCAATGGTAAGCTGGCCGAGCAGGTTTTAGCTGAAATAAAGGCTGAAGGATGAGGGAAGAAGGAGAAGGAAGCATTTACGCAGCGTTTTTTTTCAGC
Source organism: Planctomycetota bacterium (assembly GCA_029259975.1). Lineage (GTDB taxonomy): Bacteria > Planctomycetota > Planctomycetia > Pirellulales > Lacipirellulaceae > Bythopirellula. The sequence goes on along the minus strand of JAJDEE010000177.1, from coordinate 4,004 downwards.
CTTCCACCTTCACCTCTCACCCTTTATACTACTGGGCTTGCCGTTCCCGGCATTGGACGCCGCTCGCGGTTAGCAATACAAACCAGTCAGTAGAAGAAGGACCAAAATCATGGCCCGACAATGTGAAGTATGTGGCAAAGGCCCTCAGATGGGCAATTCGGTAACGACCCGCGGTAAGAAAAAGTACCTCGGCGGTGTTGGTACCAAAATTACAGGCATTACGCGCCGCAAGTTTAAGCCCAACCTGCAACGCGTGCATATCTCGACCAAAAACGGCACGCACAAGACGGTCTTTGCTTGCACGCAGTGCATCCGCTCTGGCGGTGTGACCAAGATTGTTCGTCACGCGCCATTCAAGGTGCCAACACAGCCTGCCAAGAAATAGACGGTTTCGACGTATGGCCATCACACGCGCGGACGTCGAAAAGGTCGCGTTGCTTGCCCGCTTGCGGCTTAGCGAGGACGAGCTGGTTTCGTTGACCGACGAGTTGTCTCAAATCGTTGGCTACGTCGACCAACTCGCCGAAGTCGACACCGACGCCGTCGAGCCGCTGGCTCACGCCGTCGAAGTACACAACGTTTTCGCCGACGACACGGTCCGTCCCAGCCTGCCACGCGAGCAAGCGCTTGCTAACGCTCCTAGCCACAACGACCAAGCCTACTTGGTGCCGCCGGTGTTGGGTGATTGACAAATGGGCAACGTAGCCCCCGGCTCTGCCGGGGGACAAACCTACCGAAAAATATAACCAATCGTCCCGCAATCCCCCGGCAGAGCCGAGGGCTACCAAAATGTCCCGCATCGAGCAGACCGCAAACGAGCTTCTCCAGCTGCTTAACCAGGGCGAAATTTCCGCGGTCGAGCTGACCCAAAACTACCTCGACCGCATCGCCGTGGCCGACCGACAAATCGGTGCCTTCCTGCGTGTCGACGCCGATGCCGCTTTGGCTCGTGCCGCCGACATCGACAGCCGCCGCCAAGCTGGCCAACCGCTCGGCAAGCTCGCAGGGTTGCCCGTCGCCGTAAAAGACGTCCTCTGCGACACCGATACTAAAACGACCTGCGCCTCGCGGATGCTCGAAAACTTCCGTCCGCCCTACGACTCAACCGTCGTGGCAAAATTAAAAGCTGCCGACGCCGTGCTCATTGGCCGTACCAACATGGACGAGTTTGCCATGGGCGGCTCAACCGAGAACTCTGCTTTTCAGATCACTCGCAACCCGTGGGATTTGGATCGTGCCCCCGGCGGCTCCAGCGGCGGCGCCGCGGCCTGCGTCGCTGGCGGCATGGCGCCACTGTCGATTGGCACTGATACCGGCGGCTCCATCCGTCAGCCTGCCGGGCTGTGCGGCGTTGTCGGGCTTAAGCCGACCTACGGTCGCGTCAGCCGTTTCGGACTGGTCGCCTTTGCCAGCAGCCTCGACCAAGTCGGGCCGCTAGCCAACTCGACCGAAGACATCGCGCTGCTGCTCGAAACTATTGCCGGCCACGACCCGCAAGACTCGACCTCGCTTGACGTACCCGTGCCCGAATACACCTCCGCCCTCGACCAACCGCTCGAAGGCCTGCGACTGGGCATCGTTCGTGAGCATTTTGCCGAGGGCCTCGACCCTGAAGTCGAAACCACAGTTCGCGAGGCGATTAAAGTTTACGAATCGCTCGGCGCGACGGTCAAAGAAATCTCACTGCCGCACAGCAAGTACGCCGTCGCGACCTACTACGTGATCGCCCCCAGCGAAGCCTCCAGCAACCTCGCCCGCTACGATGGCGTCCACTACGGCCACCGCACGGCGGAAGACTGCTCGCTGGTCGAAATGTACTGCCGCTCGCGCGCCGAAGCCTTTGGCCCCGAGGTAAAACGCCGCATCATGCTCGGCGCTTACGCCCTCAGCGCCGGCTACTACGACGCCTACTATCTCAAAGCGCTCAAAGTCCGCCGCCTGATCCGCCAAGATTTCGACGCCGCCTTCGAGCAAGTCGACCTCATTGCCAGCCCCGTCACTGCCGAGCCAGCCTTCAAAATCGGAGAGCTTGCCAACGACCCGCTGTCAATGTACCTCGTCGACCTCTACACCGTCAGCGCCAACCTCGCCGGCCTCCCCGGCATTAGTTTACCCTGCGGTTTCAGCAAAACAGGTCTGCCGATTGGCCTCCAGCTACAAGCCAAACCCCTCGCCGAAGAAACCTTGCTACGCGGCGCCCACATGTACCAAAAAGCCACCGACTGGCAGACTAAACGTTCAGATAGAGTGTAAATAATTGCCCGCGAAAGACGCGGAAGAACGCGAAAGAAATTATGTTTTGAGCATATGAGATAACCATGAGCAAGCTTGTTCTTCCTGAAGAGAGTTATCAAATCATGGGAGCATGTTTTGAAGTTTACAAGCGAATGGGCTGTGGATTCTTGGAATCGGTCTATCAGGAGTGCTTGGAAATCGAATTTGAGTTGCAAGGTATCCCGTATAAATCACAGCTAAAACAAGAGCTAACCTATCGTGACAAAAAGCTAACCACGTACTTTATCCCCGATTTCATTTGCTGCGAGCAAATTATCGTTGAAATCAAAGCCGTTTCCAATATCACTGATGCTTTCAGGTCACAAGCGATCAATTACCTTAACGCAACCAAGCTACCGCTGGGTCTACTTATTAACTTCGGACATCACCCCAAACTAGAATACGAACGCCTAGCGAACACGAAACACTAATTCACTTTTTCGCGTCCTTTCGCGTAATTCGCGGGCATTTACAGCATGTCAAAACCCTACACCACCGTCATCGGCCTCGAAGTGCACGTTCAGCTTGCCACCCACAGCAAGCTGTTTTGCCGCTGTAGTACGCAGTTTGGCGCTGAGCCGAACACACAAACTTGCCCCGTCTGCATCGGCATGCCCGGCAGTCTGCCGGTGATGAATCGCGAGGCGTACGAGCTATCGCTAAAAACGGCGGTGGCGATCAACTGCGAGATTCCGGCATTCACCAAGTGGGATCGTAAGCAGTACTTTTACCCCGACTTGCCCAAAGGCTATCAGATCAGCCAATTCGATCTGCCGATGTCGGCTAACGGCTACCTTGAGATCAGCGACGAAAAAGAGAAGCGATTCGAGCCTAAACGAGTTGGCATCACTCGCGCGCATCTCGAAGACGACGCCGGCAAAAGTATTCACGACGATGTCCATGGTCGCGCCGACAGTCAGATCGATCTTAACCGCACCGGTACGCCACTGTTGGAAATTGTCTCTGAGCCAGACATGCGTAGCTCTGCCGAAGCGCGGGCCTATCTCGAAGAACTAAAACTGCTGCTGGAGTATATCGGCGTCTCCGACTGCAACATGCAAGAGGGCAGCTTGCGTTGCGATGCCAATGTGAACCTACATCTCGAAGACAATGCCGGCGGCGACAATCCTAACGCATATGTTGCCACGCCGATCGTCGAGATCAAAAACATGAACAGCTTTCGCGCCGTCGAACGCGCGATCGACTACGAAGCCGAACGGCAGTATCGCGTCTGGCAAGAAACGGGCCAAAAAATTGGCGAAGCCCCCAAACAGACCCGCGGCTGGGACGACAACGCCGGCAAGACCCTGCCGCAACGCAGCAAAGAAGAATCGAGCGATTACCGCTATTTTCCCGACCCCGATTTGGTGCCCGTGCTTAGCACGCCCGAGCAAGTCGAAAAGGTAAGAGAATCGCTGGGCGAATTGCCTGCCTCGATACGTGCGCGGCTTGCAAAGGACCACGGCCTTTCTACCTACGACGCCAACGTTCTCGTTAACCAAGGCCGCGAAGTCCTCGATTATTTTTTGGCAGCTGCCGAAACCTGTGGCGATTATAAAACCGCTTGCAACTGGGTAACTCAGCACGTTTTGCGTATTCTCAAAGAGCAAGAAACTACGATCGATCGGTTTTCTATTTCCGCCGCTCAGTTGGCCGAGTTCATCTCGGCGGCCGCTGACGGCAAGCTACCGAAGTCGCGTAGTAAAGATGCCTTCGAGTTGATGCTCGCT
>JAJDEE010000176.1 GCA_029259975.1 Planctomycetota bacterium | reverse complement strand
AACAAGAAGCATGTCACGATCCAGGCTGCTCCCGTAGTCGGTCCGGGCGTCATTCCTTCGACGACCACTGGCACGAGCAGCTACGTTTACTCTCCCGCTGTGCTGCTTCAATAGCAACACTTTTTGAACACGTAAGCAATTACTTTGGAGGGTAGGTGTCGATGATGAAATTTAGAAGACTGGGCCGCACTGGCAAACGCCACCTACGCACAAAGCGTTACGGAGCGGCTGCCGTGGAGTTCGCCATCGTCGCCCCCTTGTTTTTCATGCTGGTGTTCGGCTGCATTGAGTTTGGTCGGGCCTTGATGGTACAGCAGATACTCACCAACGCTTCGCGAGTCGGTGCCAGACAGGCGATTACACTCAACGCGACCGAAGCCGCAGTTATTTCGACTGCCTCGACCTATGCTGCAAACACCTCGGTTTCGGGTGTTTCCGTTACGGTCACGCCCAGCCCTGCCGCAGCCGCAGCCGGAGATCTGGTTAGTGTGACCGTCGCGGTGCCGTTCAGCAATGTTAGCTGGATACCGGCACCTTGGTTCATGGGAGGAACGACACTCGACGCAACTTCCGTCATGCGAAAGGAGGGCTTTGAGTAGGCTTTTCATTTTCACAGACAGTGTCGCCGTGTTCCCGGCTCGCCGGGACACGGTTACTCGTCTGCGTAGACCCTGGTGCTGATCTCTTTGGAAATTGGCTGTTGCAGGTCGTCGGAGGCGATTTTTACGCTAACGCGTTGGTCGCCTGGGCGAACGCCTTGGACTTGGATACGAAAAGTTGTTTCCGCGCGAGGTGCTAGTTTCGGCAAAGGAGCAAAAATGACGCGTTCGCCCTGGATGGAATGTCGCGTCTCGCCATGAGCAGACGTCGGACGCAAGCCCGCTTGCATGATTGCAGCAACCTGCACGTTGGTCGCCGCTTTCGACCCTTGGTTCTGCACGCGGATTTCGTAGGTGGTCTCGCCGCCAATCTCGATAAGGCCTTCGACGTCGATCACTTCAAACATCAGTGCCGACAACCCTTCGACGATCACTTGCTTGTCGGAACGATCTTCTAAGCCTTGCTCCGCTTTGGTAGAAACTTGTAATGTGTGCGTTCCCGACTCGATAGGCAGCGCGACTAACTCGACGGAGCCTCGCTCGTGGGCTGGAAGCTCGGCTAAGCTCCAATGAACGCTGTGCGACGACGAATCATACTCGCCCTTGTTGTTGGCACTAACAAATTGCATACCCCGCGGTAAATGCGTAACCAATTGCACGTCTTTTGCCGTGGCCGTGCCTGGGTTATCGACACTCACTTGATAGGTTGCCGGGCGTTCAAGGAAACGGCGATGGGGACCCTCGATCGATAGCTGCAATTCTGGAGAGATGACTTCAAACTCGCAGTTGGCTTCGATCTGCAAGTTTGCATCCGCACGGGCAGTCATCACATTGTTGATCTTGCCAGCCTGTTCCGCAGTTAGCAGCAGATCCATGCGTCGGTTTTCGCCCGCTCGCAACGTACCTACTTCAAATTCCAACGCGGGACCTGCTTCATGGCTAACGCCGGTGGGTACGGTTTCGAGCAGCATAACGCCGGTCGCGTCGCCGCTGCCGGGGTTCGAAATTTCGATTTGCACGACCTGTTGCTGACCGAGATGGACGTGCGGTTTGGAAGTCAGACGCAAGGCGAGTTCAGGCCGCGTACATAGCGATTTTGCCGAGGCCTGAGCCGAGAGTATCACCCGCGCCACGCTGCCCAGTTCACCTTCCTCTTTGGGAAGTAATTCCATCTCAACGGTGCGTTCTTCGCCGGGCGAAAGCGTGCCAAGATCCCACACGATCTCCTATCCAGAGACCGTCGCCCTGGGAGCAGTGCCAACTAACTCTGTGCCGAGTGGCACTTCGTCGTGAATTTGCACCTGATGTGCCGTTCGTTGGCCACTGTTTTGAACACGAATAGCAAATGTGCAACGCTTGCCCACTTGGATTCCTTCGGGAGCCAGTTTTTGAATCATGATCGAAGGACTTTGCACACCTTCGAGCAAACTTTCGCCAGGACGCCCTGTGCCAGGGTGGTTTGCCAGGCCCGGCGTGGGCGTCAAGCTTTGCGGAACACTGGAATAATCTGCTGCCGATGGCGGTTGGGCCTGAACGGAATTGGTTCGCAGCCCAACCGGCGGTGTGCCGAGCGGACTAGCACCGATCGAGGGTAGTTGCCGTTGTGGCGGAGACTGAATAGCGATTGGTGGCGCAGGACGCCGGTTTTGTGGCGTGGTCGATATGCCTGGAGGCAGCGAGGCCGGTGCCTGATAACGATTGCGGGCCAAATTGGGCGGGTGCTGGCCAACTTGGAGTGGGCGAGCCTGTTGCAATGCTGAGGCTAATTCATCGTCCCCATTGGTTCCTGGTTGTGCTGGTGCGAACGGGTTAGATGCTTCGGTTTTGGGAGATTGGGTCGGAGCTTCACCGAACGCTTCTCGAGCGCCGAGATCCGACGGCACTACTAAAGAGCCAGTTGCGCGAAGCGGATTGGTGTTCGGCTCTTGACCTCGCGCGACGTCGATCTTCGCCGGCTGCGTTGCTGGCGATTCAAGTGCAGGCGATTTCTCTGCTGAAGATTGTTGAGCGCCCGTTGTCAATGCTGTCGCGTAGCGGTTACCCAAGGCGGCTTGCTTGGCAGGCGTACTTTCTGACACCGACGGTGGAAGCTCTGGAGGCATGGACGTCATTTTTGCAGGCTCGACAGAAACGTTCGCGTAGCGATCAACCTTGGCAAGCGTTTTTTTCGGCGCTTTTGTTTCTTCGACTGGAGCAGTCTCTGCAACGGTCAGTGGCGGCGCTGCCGAAGGCTCTTCCGACGCAAACAGCATCCTTAGTTCGTCTTTGGCAGAGGATGCGCTGTCAACGGCAATCACTTGTTCGTCGACGTCTTGGTCAGCATCGTAGAATTGATACGCTCCCCAACCTCCGCCTGCTAACAAGACCAACGAGGCAATGGGTGCTAAGAGACGACGCGTGAGCGACCGCTTGGGACGAGAACGAATGACGTTTTCCATTGGGAGAACCCCGGCTAAACCTGAAGACAAATTCCGGTAAAATAAGCGAGCGCAGCGTCAGCTGCGATTCGCAAGTCGGGGTTAAATAGCAAATTCGTGTTGTGCAGCAAAGGCCAGCTGATCAGAATGCTAGCATTGCTGAGCGTGGTAAGTGGGCTAGTGCAGAGAAAAGGAATGCCTATAAAAGGGGTTCTTCAGGAATTTCAGCGGCTGATTTAAGTGAATAATTGTATCCGTAATGCCTAAATCCGAAGCACTACTCACTGTCAAAAATCTCTCGGTCGGATTCCACACCGACAAGGGCGACGTTACGGCTATCGAGGGAGTTTCGTTCGAGGTGCGCGTGGGCGAAATTTTGGGGATCGTGGGCGAGTCGGGCTGCGGCAAGTCGGTCACCAGCCGCAGCATCATGCGTTTGTTGCCCAAATTTAACAGCTTTATCGATCCGCAGAGCGAGATCAACTTCGAGGGCATCAACATCGCCCGCGCGGACGAGAAGACGATGCGTTCGTTACGCGGCGATCGCATTGCAATGATATTTCAGGAGCCGATGACAGCGCTCAACCCGGTGTTCACAATCGGTTGGCAGCTAGACGAAGCGTTGAAGTACCACACTTCGCTCGACAGAAGAGATCGCATCGAGCGAGCGGTGGCGATGCTCAAAGCGGTTGAGATTCCAAATCCGCGGCAGCGCTACTACGAGTATCCGCATCAGTTGTCGGGCGGGATGCGGCAGCGTGTCGTGATTGCGATGGCCTTGTGCTGCGATCCCGAACTGCTAATCGCCGACGAACCCACGACAGCGCTCGACGTAACGATTCAAGCACAAATCTTGCGGTTGATGGACGAGCTTCGCAAAAAAGCCGAGACGGCTGTCATCTTGATCACGCACGACTTGGGCGTCATCGCACAGATTTGTGATCGAGTGATCGTGATGTACGCCGGTCAAATTGTCGAGACAGCCGATGTCCATTCGTTGTTCAAAAATCCGCAGCATCCTTACACCAAAGCACTGCTCGAATCGATTCCGCAAACTGGTCGCGAACATCACCAAACCCGTCTGCCGACGATCGAAGGCATCGTGCCGAGTCTGTTCGAGTTGCCCGAAGGCTGCCGCTTTCAAGATCGTTGTGCGTACAAGACGCAAGAGTGCGTCGATCGCGAGCCGCAGCTTGGCGAGGAGATCAATCATCGCAAAGTCCGCTGTTTTTTCCCGTTGGAAGGTTCCTAAGTATCGCTCGCAAAACAAATGATACTTTTAGCGGTAGGGCGCGAGCCCTCCGGTGTCGCAAACCGGAGGGCTTGCGCCCTGCCGCTATAGACCAAAATCCGCGTCACTCCGCGTCCTATTTTCCGTCCTACCCGATTGCAACAACATAATGCCGCTACTCGAAATCAAAAACCTGGTCAAACATTTTCCGGTGCGAGGCGGGCTGCTGAATCGTGTTCTGAAAAAAGTTCATGCGGTCAATGGCGTTAGCTTTACGATCGAGAAGGGCGAGATCCTCGGAGTCGTCGGCGAATCGGGCTGCGGGAAATCGACTCTTGGCAAGCTGATCATTCAGCTACTCGATGCGACCGCCGGCGAGGTGACTTTTAAGGGCCGAGCAATTACTCATCTGACCGCTTCCGAATTGTTGCCATTCCGCCGTCAGATGCAGATGATTTTCCAAGACCCTCACGCATCGCTCAATCCGCGCATGACGGTGGGCAGCGCGGTGAGCGAAGTGCTTGCTTTTCACAAAGTTGTGCCCCGTCAGGAGTTGGCGGCCAAAGTAAGAGAGCTGTTCTCGCAAGTCGGCGTGAATCTCGACTCGATCGATCGCTATCCGCACGAGTTTTCGGGCGGACAAAAGCAACGGGTCGGCATCGCGCGAGCGTTGGCAGTGAATCCCGAGTTCATTATCGCTGACGAACCCGTCTCGGCGCTGGACGTGTCGATACAGGCTCAAGTGCTGAATGTGCTGATGGATCTGAAAGACGAATTCGATTTGACGATGCTGTTTATCTCGCACGACCTAAAGGTGGTCGATCACTTTTGCGATCGGATGTTGGTGATGTACCTTGGCTTTATTCTCGAAGAAGTACCTTGCCAAGACATTCACGCCGATGCGTTGCATCCTTACACCAAGGCCTTGTTGGGTGCGAATCCCGTTTCCGATCCCGAGAAGCGGCACGAGCTAACGGTTCTCGAAGGCGAAGTCCCTAGTCCCTTCCATCCGCCGCAGGGTTGTCCGTTTGTGACTCGATGTCCACTGGTAACAGAACAATGTCACGCTGAAATGCCGCCATTAGTCGAGCGTGCCGTGGGGCATCGCGTGGCGTGTTGGGAAGTGTGAAGCGACCGACTATTTCTCGCCGATGGGCTTACTGCTGACTATGCGTAGGTCGAAGGGTCTCGCTTCGCTACGGATCATGACGACGTCGTTTTTGTTTTTGCCGGCAGCGGGTTGGTCGTCCTCGTTGAGAAACCAATGCTTGTCGCGGTTTGCCTGAATGCAAAGCTGGATATAGCGAACGCTCAGGTCTTGAAACAACACATTCTGTCCGCAGCCACCATGGTTGGCACTTTGGTAGCCAACGACTGTAGGGCTGGGTTTGTCGGCCATGATGGGGGCATTGCTGCGGCCCACGAATTTGGTCTGACGGTAGATGCCATTCTGATCGATGTATCCGATGCGATAAGCAAAACTGCC
>JAJDEE010000175.1 GCA_029259975.1 Planctomycetota bacterium | reverse complement strand
GCCTTCGAGCAGGTCGCGCATTCGTTGGATCTTTTCTGTATCAGACGAGGCCACGCGAACGGTGCGAGGGTCGATAATCTGCCCGCCGCCGATGACTTCATTGGCAGCCAGTCCACGAATGACGAAAGTTTCTCCCCACATAGCGCAGATCGGTTGCTGTAACTCGATCTGAGCGATTTGTGAGTCGCCGGACGCAAGCGACTTTGATTCGAGTAGACGCAGCCGCCCAACGGTTTCCGCAGTGCCTGTGTAAAACCTTACGTTGGTGCGAGGCTTTATCGGACGCTTGCAGAACCGACTGGCTTCGACATTTACGGAAAGCAATCGGCTGGGGGCAATGCTGTTGGGCGTGGCGAGGATGTTTCCGCGAGCCACGTCACGAAAATGCACGCCCGTCAAATTCAACGCCGCACGCTGACCTCGTCGCACCGTGTTCAGACTTTGTCCGTGACTTTGAATGCTACGGACGCTCACCTCGACATTGTCAGGCAGAAGCTGAAGCTTGTCGCCGCAGGCAATCGACCCGCGGGCCACACTGCCAGTGACGACAGTCCCCTGACCTGGTGACGAAAAGCAGCGATCGATCGACAACCGAAAAGGTCCCTCGGCACTACGCTCGGGTATTTGCTCGGCAGCTTCGGCTAGTTTCGAACGCAGCTTTTCCAGGCCATCGCCCGTCTTACTGCTGACATGAACGACGGCGGCGTCTTGCAGAAATGAACCCTCGACCAGCTCAGCAATATCCTCTTCGACCAATGAAACCCAGCTCTCGTCGACTAGGTCCGATTTGGTGATGGCAATGACCCCAACCGGAATTCGTAAGTAGCTTAGCGCCTCGAAATGCTCGCGAGTCTGCGGCATCACTCCCTCGTCGGCTGCCACGACCAACAGAGCTAAGTCGATGCCAGTCGCACCGGCCAGCATGTTTTTAATAAACCGCTCGTGCCCAGGCACATCGACAATGCCTAGCGACAATCCATCCAGCTCGAGCGCCGCAAACCCTAAATCGACCGTAATGCCGCGTTGTTTTTCTTCGGGTAGCCGATCGGTATCCACTCCGGTCAACGCACGGACGAGTGCTGTTTTCCCGTGGTCAACATGGCCCGCCGTGCCGAGTAGCAAATTACGCTGCATTGAAAAATAGTAGATGTGTGATGTACGATTGAAGATGTGAAAGCCCAGGGTATCATCTATGCTAACATTATCTGTCATAAAACACACATCTACCATCCCCGATTATTGTGAACGATTCACTCCCAAACCACGACATCGTACTTTTAGGCGCAGGACATACGCATGCGCATATCATTCGGATGTGGCGGATGAAGCCGATTCCGGACACTCGACTGACGTGTATTTCCGACCACATGATTGCAACCTATTCAGGCATGATGGCGGGCACGCTGGCAGGGCAGTATGTACCGAGCGAGATGCAGATCGACTTGGTTCGTCTTTGCGCGTCGTGTGGCGTTCGCCTTGTTCACGCAAAGGTGATTGGGCACGATGTCGGTGGCCGTCGCCTGCTGCTGGAGGACCGCCCCGCAGTACACTATGACCTACTGTCGGTGGGGATTGGCTCGCGACCGATGTTACCACCCGGTGGTGAGACGGGTTTATCGATCAAGCCGATGCAGACCTTTCTTGACCGCTTGAGTACAGTGATTGACGATTCGTTAGCGCGGTGCTCTGGCAAAGCTTTGCAGGTGGCGATCGTTGGCGGCGGAGCCTCAGGTGTGGAAATCGCCTGTTGCTTACAGCAGCATTTCACGAGCAGCCGTAACGACGCGTCAGCACCAATCATCACGCTTATCGACGCAGGCGAGCAATTGCTAGCGGGAATGCCAGCGCGTACGCAGCAGCTCGCGGCTCGTGAAATCCAGCGGCGTGGCATTCAGTTGCGATTCAACTCGCGCATTGAACGTGTCGAGGACGAGCGTCAGCTCATCTTCGAAGACGGTCAGCAGTGGCAGCCCGATTTGGTTATCTGGGCTACGTCAGCAAAACCGCCGACGCTGCTCGGCCAGTTGGAATTGCCGTTGGACTCGCGAGGATTTCTACAAACCAGCAATACTTTGCAAAGCACTGGAAGCGATCGCGTGTTTGCTGTCGGCGACACGGGCGCCGTCGAAGGCGAGCGTTATGCCAAGGCTGGAGTCTTTGCTGTGCGGCAAGGACCGGTGTTGTGGGAAAACTTGCGTCGAAAAATCCATGGCGAGCCTTTACTCGACTGGAAACCTCAGGCACAGTTTCTGACGTTGCTCAACACAGGCGACCAGCGCGCTATCCTGACATACCGTGGCGTGAGCTTTCACGCGGGCTGGTGCTGGCGGCTCAAGGACAGAATTGACTCGAAGTTCATGAACATGTATCAGCGCTACGAACCGCCGGAAATGATGGATGCGTCCGCAAGCAGCGCTACCGAAATCGATCTATCCAAGCAGTGCGGCGGATGCGGCAGCAAAGCGTCGGCCCGTGTTCTACAAAAAAGTTTGCCAGCACTTCAACAAGCCCAGCACGATCATGTTCTGATGGGCCTCGATTCCCCTGACGACATCGCCTTGCTCGCAACACGACCTGGTCTTGCGACGGCCGTCTCGACCGATTTCTTCTCTGCGTTTGTCGACGATCCATTTTTGTTGGGACGGATTGCGGCGTTGAACGCGCTCAGCGACTTGTTTGCCAAAGGCGCTACGCCACGTGCCGCGCTCTCGATTGCCGTCTTGAGTGCTGGTTCCGATGAGCAACAAGCACGGCTGTTGAGTGATTTGTCGGCCGGAGCGATGCGTGAATTCCAACCTGTTGGCGTTCCTATCATTGGGGGACATTCCATCATGGGGCCGAAATTGACGTTCGGCTTCACGATTCTTGGCGACGCCGACGCTGAAAGCATCATGCGCAAGTCAAGCCTTTCGGAAGGCGATTGCCTTGTCCTGACGAAACCGCTCGGCTCTGGTGTTTTGCTCGCCGCCCACATGCAAGCTGCCTGTCGTGCCGCGTGGTGGACGCCGCTCGTCGAGACGATGCTGCTGAGCAACCAACACGCTGCAGCTGCAGCTTTTGAGCTGGAAGTTGCCGCAGCAACCGATGTTACAGGCTTCGGACTAGCGGGCCACTTGCTCGAAATGCTGATGCCCAGCGGCCTGACTGCGGAAATCTCGCTTAGTTCGTTACCCCTGCTGCCCGGCGCTGCCGAGCTTTTGAAAAACGGTTTTGAAAGCACTCTTGCCCCCAGCAACCGCGAGAGTTGCCGGGGGCTAAAAATGTCCCCTGAGTTGCATGAAAAATCGCTCACCAAAATCTTGTTTGACCCCCAGACATCGGGAGGACTGTTGCTCGCTGTGTCCAAAAATCGGCTTGACGAGCTACTTTCAAGATGTGAAACACAGGCAACGGTAATCGGTGGCATCGTGGCAGGCAGCGATAGTGAGAGCAATTTGTCAATAGTTATTTGACGATAGCGATTTGTCATTGAAAGAGCCGAGGGAACGGTACACAGAATTCGTTGAGGAATGACTATTGACCGCTTACTTTTGACAATTTTCCCAAGGCTCCAGCAAAGCCTATTGCAACAGCACGAACAACAAGATTTGCGCGAACTACTCCTTCGCAATCGCCTACAGTGTGCCTACAATGGAGTGACACCCCTCTGGAAGTGCGTGCCGACCTGGTGGCGGTCGCGGTCTTCAAAACCGTTGTGCGGAATGACACAAGTTTCGCAGGTGGGTTCGATTCCCATGCACTTCCGTTTTTTCATTGTTTGCAAGATGCAAATTCTTCGGGTGCGCTTCTTCGGGTGCGATGTAGAGCAAATCGCCTAATCTCGTCCGGCTGGGTCTCGCCTCACTGCGGCCGTGTTGCAAATTCAATCAGGACTTGCAGAGCTTGTAGCCGAGAAGGCAATTGCCATGGTCCCAGGTGTACGTCGTCGTGTGGTTTGGCAAGTTTTGACCTTTTTGCGCTAGCGACTCAAAACGCGTTTTTACTCGCAAAAGTCGCCCCCATTTCCCTGGGGGTAAAAACTGTAAGTCGCTTACTGGCAACACGTTGCAAAAAGTCAAGGGCTGCGCAACTGCAGGAGTTTTGCGAATTTGCGTAGGTAAAACAGCGCAAAACTCCGTTTGATGCTGGGCCGTCTCGGCACGTTGAGACTAGCCAGCAAGCGTCAACGAGCGATCTTACTTTTTGCCAAGGGTGTCGCAAAAGTCGTTTTGGTCGAGTTGTCAAAGAACAAGCGGCGCATTGTGACGCCGAGGATAACTTAGCACATTGCCGACGAGAAATCAGAGGCGATTTTTGGCCGGGCCGGGGCGGGATGTTCGTGGGCGGTAAGAAAGGATTAAGGCAAGCGGCAGTTTGGGATTTTTCTAGCCACGCGTTTGCCGAGCAGGCATCACGTAGCGGGGACGTCTACGTCACCGCGCACTACGAGGGTGTTTTTCACGC
>JAJDEE010000174.1 GCA_029259975.1 Planctomycetota bacterium | reverse complement strand
CGCCAAAATCAAAACCAAGGTCAGCCATGCTTAGCGGCAAAAAGGCGCTGCCGTAGAGCAGCCGCCACGGAATAAACACGCAGAGAGCAATTCGCAGCAACCAGCCAAACGACGGACCGCGCTTGCCTACGCAAGCCAGAGCATCGGGCATGATGGCCAATAGCATCAGCATCGGCAGCCAGTCGCGTGCCTCGGTCGTTTGAAAGCTTTTGGTCAGCGCCGCAGTCAGGCTGACGACGCGCGCGTCGAGCGCCCAATGGCCGGCGATGTAGCCAATCACCAGCGCCGTTCGCCAAGCGCTCGCCGCTTTGCCGGTCATGCGCCAAACGACAGCCAGCACAGCTGCCGCCACTAACGCAGGCATGACACCACCCCAGAACAGATCCGCTATCCCGATCATTGTGCCATCTTGCTGTTAATGGGGTCAGACAAATCAACGTGCGCCGCTGCTACCTGCTGAGCCAGATCTTTGCGACGCTGAACCAGAAGCTCTAAGACGAAGAGTCTGAGCCTTGCGGAGCAGAGCCAGAACCAGCTGGCTCTGGTTTCGATCCTGAGCCGGCACCTGTTGTACTTCCACTACCAGCGGGGGCGCTCCCCGACCCGGTGGCTCCTTGGCGGATACCTTCGAAACTAATCGTGACCGCTACTTGATCGCCGATTTTAGGAACCATGTTGGTCATACCAAATTCACTACGTTTAAGAGTTGTTTGCAAAAAGAACCCGCTCCGAAACTTACCGTAAGGGCCGTTGCCTTCCCCCATTTTTTTCATCGGTAGCGTGACCTGCTTAGTCACACCGTGCATGGTGAGGTTGCCGATCACATCGTACATGTTGCCTTTGGGATTCTGCTGCGCAGGCCTGACGCTGGTGCTTTGGAAGATGATTTGAGGGAACTGATTGGCGTTGAAAAAGTCGGCACCGCGTAGATGATCGTCACGTTTTGCATCGTTGGAGTCGATGCTGGCCGCATCGATTGCCACAACAAATCGGCTGGCGGCGGGATTAGCATTATCCCAGGAAAAGTTGCCCTGAATCTGGCTAAATCGACCGTAGGTGTAGCTGTAACCAAAATGGCTGATGCCAAAAATTACAGAGGAGTGTGAGTTGTCGACCGCAAAGTTGTCGGCGCGTGACTCGCGAGGCGTACTCAGCAGCAGGCAGCTCACGGCAACAGACAGGGTAGCATGGCGAAGACGGTTCATATTCAAGGCTCCATGTGAGAGAGGGGGAACTATTCACGGGTGAGGGCAAGTATAGATTCTTAGCTTGGCGAAGGGAATGCGTCTGTGAGATCGCCAACGTACAGCCGATCGATCAAACGCGTGTCTGAAGGCAACCCTGTCGTCGAATTTGCATGAGTACGAATCCTCGGTAATCTTCGCTGTTTCTGCTATTTCAACCGGTATCTATAGTAGCAGTGACGTTTTCTCGCGTCACAATTAGAGCAACTACAACCCTGCTGTAGAATCGGTTATGATAAACCTAGCGACTCCCAGGAGTTCCCTGCTAGGCTCACTGCTTTCCGTAGTTAGCCAAGAGTGCCTATAAGAGTTTTTCTCTGAGGAATACCGAGTCATGATCCTGCTAAATCGATCTGCTGTTGTTTTTGCCGAATTAGAACCGATGCAGATGGTTCTACTGTTCGCTGCTGGCCTGGCAGCGCTGTTTGTGATAGCGTTCTTTCTGTTTTTCGCCCGCTACATGTCGCTCTGGCTACAGGCTTATATGTCGAATGCCAGGGTCAGCCCGCTCAGCCTGATCGGTATGGGCCTGCGGCAGGTCAATCCACGGGTCATCGTCGGCGCAAAAATCATGGCGATGCAGGCGGGTGTCGGGACCGATCCCGACACAGGAATTACCACCGAGCTTCTCGAAGCCCACTACCTAGCCGGCGGAGACGTCCAGCGCGTAGTTAATGCGATCGTGGCTGCACAACGGGCAGACATCGATTTAGATTTCGATCGGGCGGCTGCCATCGACTTGGCGGGGCGCGACGTACTCGACGCGGTGCGAACGAGCGTTTATCCCAAAGTGATCGATTGCCCCGATCCAGACAAGTCTTTGAAAACCACGCTAAGTGCTGTTGCTAAAAACGGCGTTGAACTACGCATACGCGCTCGCGTTACGGTCCGTACCAATCTTAACCAACTGATCGGCGGTGCGACCGAAGAAACGATCATCGCCCGCGTCGGCGAGGGCATCATTACCTCAATCGGATCTGCGGCAGGCCACTTGGAAGTGATGGAGAATCCTGACCGTATTTCGAAAGCAGTTCTTGAACGCGGCCTTGATGCCCATACCGCTTTTGAGATCGTTTCGATCGACATTGCCGACATTGACATCGGCGAAAACATCGGTGCTCGATTGCAAGCCGATCAGGCCGAGGCCGACACACGCAAAGCTCAGGCGCTGGCCGAACAGCGACGCGCCAACGCGGTGGCAAAAGAGCAAGAAATGAAGGCCAAGGTTGCCGAAAACCGTGCAGTCGTCTTGCTAGCCCAGGCCGAAGTTCCGATGGCCATGGCCCAAGCATTCCGCGAAGGCAATCTCGTCGCGGTCGATCAAAATGGCATGCCGTAGCGCCGCTGCGATTCGCTGTGCATTTCGCTAGCCGATGCTTCCGTCCAGGCTGCGCAGACGGAGCCTTCTTTCGACGATTTCTCGATGGCCCGAGCCTCGCGTGCCAGGGCCTTTGGTCGAAATCCGCATAAACTCCTGAAAAATCGGGCTGGAGTCGCCAAAATCGGCCCTTGACTCTGTAGTATAGTACGGAGTCCATAATCAGCTTTTCCGTGAGAGGCTACCTTGAGCATCAAGAAGAACGAAATGAGAATCGGCGAGGTCGCCAAGCGGTCGGATGTTGGTATCGAGACGATTCGTTACTACGAGCGAAAAGGCCTGCTGGCCGATCCGGAGCGAAGGCCTTCGGGCTATCGGCAATACGACGAGTCGGTTGTGGCGCGGTTACAGTTTATCCGGCGGACCAAAGAGCTTGGTTTTACGCTGGCCGAAATCAGTGATTTTTTAGGTTTGTGGTTCGACGCGAACACGAGATGCGAGCATGTCAGGGCACGTGCCGGGCAAAAAATTACTGACATTGAAGCCAAGGTCCGAGAACTACAAAAAATGAAGCGTTCGTTGAAGAAAGTGATTAGCGAGTGCGAAACTAATGATTCGATCGATGCGTGCCCACTCCTGGATGGCATCGATCTTGGCAGCAGACCCACGTAGGACAGGCTTCCAGCCTGTCCGTTAGAAATACAGCGTGTCCACCAACAGGCTAGCAGCCTGTCCCACGTTTTACTTACGAGGAAAATTATGAAGCGACTGTGGTTGTTATTTGCAGGAGTCATGGCCATTTCTTTCCTGGTGCTTGGCTGGATCGGCACGCGCATCTATCAGGAAGTCCCGCCTATTGCGTCACGGGTGATTACCACCGATGGCACGGTTGTGATCGACGAGGGGGACATCGGGGCTGGTCAGAATGTTTGGCAAGCGATGGGTGGTATGGAAGTCGGTTCCATTTGGGGGCACGGCAGCTACGTTGCCCCCGACTGGACAGCCGACTGGCTGCATCGCGAAGCGGTCTTTATCCTCGATCGTTGGGCGAACGACGATTTCAGCTCTGAATTCGAGCAGCTCGGAGAAGAACAGCAGGCACAGCTAATCGGCCGTTTGTCGAAATTGATGCGGACGAACACCTGCGATCCGACGACGCAAGTCATCACGATCGATCCTATTCGGGCCGAAGCGTTTCAGTCGAATTTAGCGCACTTTTCTGAGGTGTTCGCGAACGGCAACGCCGACTACGCAATTCCCGCCGGGGCTGTATCCGACCCCGACCGGCTACATAAATTGTCGTCGTTTTTCTTTTGGACTTCCTGGGCTGCTTCCACGAACCGCCCTGATGACAACGCTACCTTTACCAACAATTGGCCTCACGAACCGTTGGTTGGCAATCGCCCCACGGGCGATTCAGTAGTTTGGACAGGCGTTAGCATCATCATGCTACTGGCCGGAATTTCGGGGATGGCGTGGTGGTACGCAGCGCGCAAAAGCGAAGAGGAACAGCCCGTCGCCCCCGAGACCGATCCGCTTGGGCGCTGGGAAGCGACGCCATCGCAACGCGCGACAATCAAGTATTTTTGGGTCGTTTCGGCATTGATTCTGGTGCAAATGTTGTTGGGTGTTATCACCGCCCACTACGGCGTCGAAGGCGATGGCTTTTACGGATTTCAGTTGTCTGAGTGG
>JAJDEE010000173.1 GCA_029259975.1 Planctomycetota bacterium | reverse complement strand
ATCGCACCATGCACGAGATCGCGAACGTCCTCGGGCGTGACGCCGCCATGTCGAAACAAATGATCAACACCAGCATCAACAGCCACCACGCCGTCGAAGACGCTTGGCTGCGGATCGGTATCAAGGCAGACTAGGATGTTTGGAGGCATAAAGTTCTAAATGGCGAATGACGAAAGGACTTTCCCTGTTTCAGTGAGGTTTTGATGCGATGGCCCTGTGTTGCGGAGGCGTGGCTTTTTGCCAAGCCTGGGCTGGCGGAGTACTCGGCGGATTGCATCAAAATTCCTTAGGCAATATCGTGCCGACTATGCTTCGACCCGTCAAATGATTGATTTTTGCGCATCCACAATTGCTGTATGGACTTGTGGCACAGGAAATATAAGTAGACATGTAGGTCCACTTGCGTAAATCTTTTATAAGTGTAGGATGACGGTTCATCGAATATCTATACGTCTTTTTCGTTGCTCCAAGAGAAATACTTTTCAACTCCAGAGGGTTGTAACTCTAAGGGGCTAAGAGTCCACGGAATATAACGAGTTTTTTGGCGAAGGCTCTTGTCACACAACACAAATTTGACCAGGCTGCCGATGTTGGTTGTCGCCATACGTTAACCACAACCATCGATTTTTTGTGCCAACAGCTGCTCGCAGTCTGGTTGGCCTGAAGTTAAGCATAGCGTGAAGGCGCGTGTTCTTGCGCCGTTTGCCTGAGAACGATACTTCTGTTGCTAGGCAGCACGCTTTTCCATTTGGAGAAATACGCGTATGTCGACCGATTATTTGGAGCGTACCACTAACCATCCAACTGAGGATCTTGACGCTGTAGACGCCAAGTATCCTGGCATTCCCACTACCTGTGATGGGGCCGAAGCGGTGGTCTGGGTTGAGAAGCACGTCTGCCAAGGCTCTGGTGCCTATCCGATCACTAGTTCTACGACGATGGGTTCTGGCTTTAATGTCGCTGTAACCAACGGCGAGACCAACCTTTGGGGCGATCCGCTCCTCTTCTTCGAGCCAGAGAGCGAGCACTCGGCGGCCACTTTTTGTGAAGGCTTCGCCGTTGCCGGAGGACGCGTCACAAACTTTACGTCGGGCCAGGGTTTGGTGCTGATGAAAGAGGTGCTGTACACGCTTTCGGGCAAGCGATTGCCGGTCGTGTTTAACATCGGCGCGCGAGCGCTAACCAGCCATAGCCTTAACGTGCACGCCGGTCACGACGATGTGATGAGCGTTGCCGATGTTGGATGGGGGATGCTGCTCGGTCGCAACGCGCAAGAGGCATGCGACCTGTGTCTCATCTCGCGACGTGTTGCAGAGGCGTCCTGCACACCATTTTTCAATGTACAAGATGGCTTTCTGACCACGCATACTGTGGAAACCGTCCGGCTCCCCGAGCCGGAGTTTATGAAAGATTTCATCGGCAACCCCTCCGAAAAGCTTGTCAATTTGATGGACCCGGCGAACCCGATTATGTCGGGTCCGGTTCAAAATCAAGATTCGTATATGAAAGGCAAGATCGCCCAACGCTG
Source organism: Planctomycetota bacterium (assembly GCA_029259975.1). Lineage (GTDB taxonomy): Bacteria > Planctomycetota > Planctomycetia > Pirellulales > Lacipirellulaceae > Bythopirellula. Next base: position 5,813 of record JAJDEE010000173.1, on the reverse strand, counting down.
GTATTACGATCAAGTCGCGCCCACGCTCGAAGACGCCTTCGACGAATTCGAACGCAACACAGGCCGCCGTTACGATATGGTTGCGCCTTACCGCTGCGAAGATGCCGAGTACATTCTGGTCGGGATCGGCAGCTATATGGAAACGGCCCAAACGACCATCGACTATTTGCGAGACGAGAAGGGCATCAAGGCGGGTTGTTTGAATATCTATTGCTTCCGCCCTTTCCCCTCGCGGCAAATCGTCGACGCCCTGAAAAACTGCAAGGCGTTTACCGTGATCGAGCGGATGGACGACCCACTTTCAACAACGGGTAATCATCTGACGCGCGAGATCAAGGCCGCCTTTTGCGATGCCGCGACGGGCCAAAATGGCCTAGAAAAAATCGACCGTGTCCCGCAAATTTATCATGGCGCCGCAGGACTTGGCAGCCGCGACGTGCGGCCAGGAGATATCAACGCAATCTTCGATAATATGATCGAAGAGGGCCAAGATTTCTTCTGCGTTGGCGTCCAACATGCCATCGCCTTGCCTATCACCAACGATCCCGACCTGCGTCCTGCAGGTGCTTTTTCGATGCGTGGTCACTCGGTCGGCGGATTTGGCTCGGTGACAACCAACAAGGTGATCGCCACGATCGCCGGCCAAGTTTTTGGCAAAGATGTGCAGGCCTATCCCAAGTACGGCTCCGAAAAGAAAGGCCTACCAACCACGTATTTCCTGACTATCGCAGACACGCATATCTTTTCGCATAGCGAACTGAAGTACGTCGATTTGATTGTGCTGAATGACACGAATGCCCTGTTCAGCGGCAACCCACTCGCCGGCTTGGTCGAAGGTGGTTCAATCTTCATGCAAAGCCCTTACGAAAACCCGGTGGACGTTTGGGCACGCATTCCTGAGCAACACAAGCAGACGATCAAAGATAAAAACTTGTCGATCTATTTTATCGACATGGTCAGCATCGCCCGCGAAGTCGCTTCGGTGGCCGACTTGGAAATGCGTATGCAGGGAATCATCTTGCTGGGTGTGTTCCTCAAACTCTCGCCGTTCAGCGACGACAGCGGCATGTCGGACGAACAGGTTTACGAAGGCGTGGAAAGCGCGTTACGCAAATATTTCGGCAAGCGAGGCGAACAAGTCGTGCAGGACAATCTCACCTGCGTAAAACGAGGCTACGGCGAATTACAGCAAGTTTCTCCTGAAATTATTAAAGGTTGATTCACGATAAACAGAACTGCGACCGTCAGGAAGCGTCCAAACAGGCGTCTAGCTCGAGTTAACGCTTCCTAACAGTCGTGGTTCCGTGGAAGATCGTTTACTGACACGAATACGGAAAGGCTCATCATGTCTACAGTCGATAAACCTCAGTCCATGAATGCGGCTCACGGTCGTGACACGCAGAACAACAACTCGTACGGCACACTCACCGATCGCGATTATCTAGAGGTCGAGTTGCCAGTTCTCGATGTCCACGATTTCAACGATCGCGTCATCCGCAACTACGAAGAGGGCACCGTCGAGCAGAACCTCTCAGCGGATTTAGCAGTCGCGCGATCGCTCGTACCGGCGGGTACCGCCGCGCTACGCGACTTTAGCTACATCGCTCCAGAAATCCCAGAGTATGTCGTCGAAAACTGCACTGGCTGTATGGACTGCGTGACCGAGTGTCCCGACACGGCGATTCTTGGCAAGGTTTTAGCGGAACCCGACCTGGAGAAAAAGCTGGGCGATATCCAGGACGCCGACGATCGGGCGATGTTCGGCGAGCAATGGTCTAAGACACGCAAATACTACGATGGTCCCAAGAAAAAAGGCCGGGAAGGCGGTCGGTTTGCCATCATCATCGACCCAAGTAAATGCAAAGGTTGTGCGGAATGCGTGACCGTTTGCGACGACTTGGCGCTGAAAATGATTCCCAAGACCGAGCCGGTCATGGATAAGATCAAGAAGAGCCATCGGCTGTTCAAAGAGATCGGCCCCTCGGACGAGTCGTACATCAACGACAACCTGCTCATCGACATGATGCTCAAAGAAAAGACGCACATCTACGTCGGCGGTGCTGGCTCGTGTGCAGGTTGCGGCGAGGGAACCGCGCTGCGGATGATGTGCGCTGCAACGGGTGCCCAGTATGGCGATCAATGGGGCATCGTCGCGGCGACCGGTTGCAACACTGTTTACACTTCAACGTATCCGTACAATCCGTATCTCGTGCCGTGGACCAACTCGCTCTTTGAAAACGCCCCCGCCGACGCGATGGGTGTGCGCATGCGATGGAACCAGATGGGTTGGACCGATCGTCCGCTGTGGTGCATCGGCGGCGATGGGGCAATGTTCGATATCGGCTTCCAATCGTTGTCGCGACTGATGGCCTCGGGACTTAACGTCAAGGTGTTCGTCCTCGACACGCAGGTTTACTCCAACACCGGTGGCCAAGCCTCGACGAGTACCTTTACTGGTCAAAACGCCAAGATGAGTTTCCACGGCAAGCATCTGGATGGCAAGCAGGAACGCCGCAAGGAAATCGCACAGATCGCGATGATGCATCCGCGTACTTACGTGGCACAAACTACCTGTGCCCATACCAATCACTTTTACAAAGCAGTTCTCGGGGCTCTCGAGTTCGACGGACCGGCGATCATCAACTGCTACACCACCTGTCAGCCCGAGCATGGCGTCGCCGACGACATGGCCAGCCACCAAGCTCGTCTGGCGGTCGACAGCCGTGCGTTTCCTCTGTTGATCTTTGATCCGCGCAAGGGCGATCGCATCAAGGACAAACTTTCGTTGCAAGGCAACCCAGCGACGAAAAACGATTGGTGGACTAACCCCAAAACCAAGGAGGAAGTCACCTTCTTCGACTTCGCCCGTAGCGAAGGGCGCTTCATAAAGCATTTTGATAAAGAAGGCACTCCTTCGGACACAATGCAACGCGCCCAGCAAGATCGCCTGGAAAATTGGCGGCTCTTGCAAGAGTTGGCGGGTGTGATCTGAGGCTTAGCCCTCTTCAAATTCGACGGTTAGTTGTAAGTCTTCAAACTGCACGATATCGCCGTGGTGTAGCTGCCTGCGACGACGGGTTTCGACTTCGCTGTTGACGAGAATCTGCCCGTCTTGGATCAGTAACTTCGCCTGCCCGCCCGTGCCGACGATGGCATGAGCCTTGAGAAACTGGTCGAGGCGGATCATCGATGGGTCGTCGGTGGACATGCTGCTTTCTCTTGTACTCTGAAATTTAGTAACCGTTCACGGAAAAAAGAAAACTCACGCAAAGACGCAAAGACGCGAAGGCGCAAAGGGAGAAATCCACCCAAAACAACGAAACGTAGTCCAGTAACCATTATCTATTTCCCCCTGCTGTCTTTGTGCCTTTCCTTTCTTCCTTGCTTAGCGCCTTCGCGCCTTTGCGTGAGACTCTGTTCAAGCTAGGGCCGTGAACGGCTACGAAATTTAGCCGCCGATGGGCGCGGGTAGACGCAGATGTTGATTATTGGTTCTAGGCTTTTACTCGGTAGCCGATTTCTGTGAGAGCTTGTCGAATGCGATTGAGGTGGTCGCCTTGGATTTCGATTTGCTCGTCATTTATCGTTCCGCCCGCACCGCAGTGGTTTTTTAGTTGTGTGAGTAGCGCCGGCAAATCATTCTCGGCAGCAGCCAACCCACGCACCACGGTCATTAGCTTCCCTCGCTTACGCTTTTCGACCACCACTCTGGCCGTTTGGCTCGATGGCGATGCTGGCCCCTTTTTCAGGGGTGATCTTGCAAGGGGCAAACATTCACACACTTCTTCTAGCTCACCACATCGCTCACACTGCGGCGGTCGGTCCCATTCGGTCCCGGCGAAAAGTCGCGACATCGGCTATCGATCGAACAATCGTTTGAACGCGTAACCGGTCGTTTGTCGCCCTGCTTTGGCAATCGACGTGGTGAGCGGGATTTCTTTGGGGCAAACGGCCACACAGTTCTGGGCATTGCCGCACATTTGCAAACCGCCGGGACCCATCAACGCTTCAAGCCGCTGGCCGGCGTTCATGTGTCCTGTCGGATGCTCGTTGAAAAGCATCGTCTGGCTAATCGCTGCGGCACCGACAAACGATTGGTCGAAGGCTTGTGCCTTGCGTTGCTCTAATTGCTCGTCAGTCTCGTCGATGTGTTGCGTGAGTTCCACCTTCGAAAACTGCGGACACGCCTCAACACAGCAACCGCAGGTCATGCACTCCGAAAGCGGATAGCGAAATTCTTGCCCTGCTTGCGACTCGCGCGGGCCAGGCCCCCGATCGCCGTAACCATCGACAGGAATCCAAGCGTGAACTCGCTCGAGCGCTCGAAACATTCGCCCACGATCGACGACCAAGTCGCGGACCACTGGGAACTTGCTCATCGGTCGCAGCTCAATCCCAACGGGCGTTTCGGCGAGCAACTTGTCGACCAACGCCGAACACGCTTGCCGCGTCTGGCCATTAACGAGCATCGTGCAAGCACCGCAAACTTCTTCTAGGCAGTTACAATCCCAAGCGACCGGCGAGGTGCTCTTGCCGTCGGAGGTCGTCGCCTGCGTAGCAATTTTTTGCAGCACACTGATCACATTGAGGTTCGGCTCGTAAGTGACCTGATGCCTCTCCCAACGGCTCGGCTCGCCAGGAGCTTCTTGACGCAGGACACGAACCTCGAACGAGGACGGCTGACTATTGGCTTGTGCTATCATCGTGAATTTCTCGCTTATTCCGAGGCCCACTACTGCGGACCAAAGTACTGAATACGTAGCTTATGATAACTTATCTTGGCACTTGGCCATACCGCGAATCACCAGGATTCTAGCAGCAAATTTTCGACCGGCTCGAAATACACCTCTCGCGAGACCAGTGTTAGCCGTGGTGCTGAGCGATTGTTGCGATTCAGAGGTGGTTGTCTGAAATGGGCCGGCTTTGGCGCGAAGACTGTTTTTAAGTGACACGATTTCTGTAGCCTCTGGCCTACTGACGGCTTGGAGTTCTGTGCGATTCTTAGGTTTCTCTCTCGGATGAATGATCCCAGTGAGACAACCGGCGATTTTGCATCGATCTGGCATTTGGGCACTTTTGCGCTAGCGAACCAAACGTGTTTTTGTTCGCAAAAGTCGCCCAATTTCCATGGGGGTAAAAGCAGTAAGTCTCTTACTGGCAACGCGTTGCAAAAACCCAAGGGCTGCGCAACTGCCGAGGTTTTGCGAAACTTGGAGATGCAAACAGCGCAAAACTCCGCGAGATGTTGGGTCGTTTCGGCACGCTGAGACTAGCCAGCAAGCGTTAACGAGCGATCTTACTTTTTGCCTAGGGGGTCGCAAAAGTCGTTTTGGTTAAGTTGTCAAAGAACAAGCGTCGCAGTGAGACGCCGAGGACAACTTAGCACATCGCCGCCGAGAAATCAGAGACGATTGTTGGCCGGGCATGCAGCAAAGAAACTTAAGACCGTCGCTGTCCCAATACTGTCGTTCCTACCAAAAACCCACCTAAACAGTCAAAAAGGTACCTGACACCTTTAGTTTCCCCGCAGTCAGACGCCCCAAGACTCGTCAAAACCGAACATAAATATAGAATCAAATCTCGTGCCGAACAGTAGTGGGCATTTTGTGTTTTCTGCGTCTTTTGTGGCTATTCATCGTTGCCTGCTTAATGCGAGCGGCAATTGAGAATTTACCTAGCCACGCGTTTGCCGAGCAGGCATCACGTAGCGGGGACGTCCACGGCAACGCGCACGAAGAGGGTGTTTTTAAACCGGGGTCGTTGACGTCCCCGCAACAGCAAAATAAAAAAAGCAAGAATGAGGTTTTCACCGG
>JAJDEE010000172.1 GCA_029259975.1 Planctomycetota bacterium | reverse complement strand
ATCGCACCATGCACGAGATCGCGAACGTCCTCGGGCGTGACGCCGCCATGTCGAAACAAATGATCAACACCAGCATCAACAGCCACCACGCCGTCGAAGACGCTTGGCTGCGGATCGGTATCAAGGCAGACTAGGATGTTTTTCATTGCAAATTTTCGATTGCAAAATGGCCATTGCAAATTGTTCACTGAACTCTTGTTCCCTCGCTCTGCGTGGGAACAGACTGGCTAGCCGCTCTGCGGCATTAGGGGACGTGACGCAGAGCGTCTAGCAATTGCGTTCCCACGCAGAGCGTGGGAACGAGGTGCGTCGTAGCGATTTTCGATTTGCAATGGCCAGTGGTCAATTTGCAATTAAAATCCTCGGAAAGGATGTGCGGCTTCATCTTTGCCGGCGAGCATTTCGTCGACGGTCGGCTTGCCTTCCATCGCACTCTTGACCGCCATTTTGACCGCCTCGTAGTTGTACTCGTAGATCTTTTTGTCGTCGGCAGCTTCGGGGTGGATGAACACACCGCAAACACAGACGAGATCCTCGGCTTGCTCCTTGGCAATCACGCCGTCGGCAACCGAATCGGCAATCGCCTTCGCGACCGCCGCCTGCGCGGGGCCGAACATCTGCACCGCTTGGCGCATGCCTTTGATCGTCACTTTGGTGATCATCACCGTCGATGGTTTGACGGCCAAGTTAGGTGTCAACACAGCCAATAGGTTGGAGTGTCCTTCGCTTTGGCGCGCCAAAGCATTGGCGTAGGCGTTTCCGACGGGGCCATCTTTGCTGCCAATGAGCAGATCGATATGGGCAATTTCGTTTCCGTCGCCAGCTAGTGCTTCACCAATAAACATCGACATCGTTTCTTCTCCAAAAAAACATCTGAAATGGACCCAAGGAAATCATTCCCTCGCCCCGTTCCTGATTGGCACACTATGCTCTGTAGCACGGCGAGCCAGTCGGCCCGTATTGTGGCTCTGGCAGCTACGCGAGTCTCGCGAGCTACCCGGGGGGCGTTCCACTTGCTTGATCGATAGCCCGCCAGGATACCATTGGCAGCTATTGCTTATCAACCGCCCCGTACGATCGTCACAAACACTGCTATTGTATAGATTTACGCACTTTAGCCTGCTCTGGGCCTTGTTCTGCTCCCGCCGGGGTTTTACTGGACAAATCTGGCCAAATTTGAGACAATGAAGAGTCAAGCTACCAACGGGCCTGCGTGGTCTGTACGCAATTATCCATTTTTTGTCTTCCGCGTGACTTCGGTGCTTGACTTGAATGCTGGTGTGCTTAAAAGGTGCAAACGCCTCGGAACAGCGTTTGTGCGATTCGTTCATGTCACTCGACGGTGCCTTACTTGGCGCGTCCTACTCGACTAGGAGAAATTAGAGATGAGGCAATCGAACAAAAATAATGCTTTTACCCTCGTTGAGCTACTGGTGGTCATCGCCATCATCGGCACGCTCGTTGGGCTGCTGCTGCCTGCTGTGCAAGCAGCGCGCGAAGCGGCACGCAACAACACCTGCAAGAGTAGTATCCGTCAGTTGCAACTTGCCCTTACAACCCGCGAGACCTCACTAGGAGATTATCCCGGCTATGTCAACGAACTGGGGATTGCGGGTTCTTCTAGGTTAATTCGTGCTAGCTGGGTTGTATACGCATTCCCTTATATCGAGCAGGTCCCATTGTATGAGAATTGGTCGCAAGGCCGAGTGGATCCTACGAATGGGTTAAGCAGCAATGATGGCGAAATCGCACAAATTGAGATACTGATCTGTCCGAGTGATCCTGCAGTAGTAACTGGCCAGCCTTTGCTTTCGTACTCTGCGAACGCGGGGTGGATTCAGAGAACTTCTTTTTTGAGAACTAGCAGCACTTCCCCGACGAATTCTCGTTTTCAAAATAATGCCGAAAACCCTGCAAATGGCATCTTTTTTGATAGAATCCGGAACCAGGCGATGACCAACAGGCTGGGGAAAGGCGACGCGAACGATGGCACTCCTACGATCAAGATGGTCGCTGCATTGGTCAAAGATGGTATGTCGCAGACGATAATGCTCTCCGAGAATCTGCAGGCCGTCAATTGGGCCTACGTTCCTGCTGATGAATATGATTTCTCGAATGCAAGCCCTGATGAGAAATACCATTTTGGCATCTGTTGGGAGCAGCCTGAAGAAGTTTCAAATGTTGTCGCTTCCACAGCCACTCCCAGACCAGATCCGCCTCTCATTAACGGAAGTCGTGATGCTGAAGCTGCGTCTAGTCTCATGTCGGATATGACGCCCATCAATGGATTTCCTTCTAGTAACCATCCTGGTGGAGTGAATGCGGCTTTCATGGATGGATCGGTGACCTTCATTACCGACCAGATTTCGCCAGTAGTTTACGCACAGATAATGACTTCAGACCGCAAGAACTCCGACTTGCACACTGGGGTTTCCAATGCTCCCCGTACGGCGTTTGAGGATTCCATGCCGATCGTCAGTGCCGACGATTTTTAAGCGTTTGCCATTCCAAACTACTTATAGTGCGTCTTCAAATTTCATAGTGCCATGCCTACTCCAATACCCGATGAACAATATCAGAAGCTGACCACTGCCGCCCTAGCAGCTGGCTATGACGACGTTTCAGCCTTTATCAGCTCCCTGGCTGATGATGCTGCTGAAGTTCGATCGGAGTCTCTCGGCGAAGCAGAGGTCGCCGCCAGTGAAAGTAGGATCTGTCGCGGCGAAGAGGATCTGGCAGCGGGCCGAACACAGGAGATGCAAGCAGCCTTGCTCGCCCTTGGCGAGAAGAGGGGTTACTCCCTGGAAGAATGAAATATCGCGTCATCATTACGGATGGTGCCTTGGACGACGTAGAAAAATTCCTTAACTATCTCGAATTTGATCAAGGTTCACCATTAACGGCAGTACGCTGGTGGAGAAAAGCCTTAGGCAAGGTGAACACGCTTCGCTCGATGCCTCACCGCTGCCCGATGCCTCCAGAAAACGACCTGCGTGACTACACGATCCGGGCTTTGGTGGTTGATAGTCATCTTTTCTTGTACCGCGTCGATGAAGAGACTCGTTCTGTCGAAGTCTTCGGTTTTCGTCATGCCTCACAGTTGCCGCAAGAAAACAAACTTCCCAAATAGCCTTCGCTCTCCTTCCCTCGTTCCCACGCTCTGCGTGGGAACGAGGGAAGGAGAGCGTGGGAACGAGGGAAACGGGGAAAATAATCACATTCGCTCGACGGTCTCGATGCCGAGCAGCTCCAACCCGCGTGCCAAGGTCCGCGCCGTCAAGTCGCACAGCAGCAACCGGCTGTCGCGAGTGGCCTCGTCGTCGGCTTTCAGTACGGGGCAATTTTCGAAGAAACTCGAATACTTGCTTGCCAGATCGAACAGGTAGGTCGTGAGGTGATTGGGCCGAAAGTCGGCCGCCACACGGCTCAAAGCTTCGCTAAACTGAATCAGCGCCAGTGCCAGCGCACGCTCTTGAGGTTCTCCCAGACAAACCGAAGCACCACAGGTGCGCAACGCCTCCAAATCTACGTCGCCCTTGCCAAAAATGCTACGCACGCGCGCGTAGCTATACTGCATGTAAGTGGCCGTGTTGCCATTCATGGCGAGCATCTTGTCGTAGCTAAAAACGTAGTCGCTCGTCCGATTGTGCGCGAGATCGGCGTACTTGATCGCGCCGATGCCGATCCGCTGAGCGACCTGCTGCCGTTCGTCGGCAGAAAGAAAAGGCCCACCGTGCGACTCGTCGCGGGCATCGTCGTTTTCGCTGACGATTTTGTGTGCTCGTTCGACCGCCTCGTCGAGCAAACCAGTCAGCCCGACGGCGCTGCCCGAACGCGTTTTGTAAGGTTTGCCGTCTTCGCCCAGCACGGTGCCGAAGCTGACATGCTGGAGTTCAACGCCGTTGAGTTTTTTGTTGCTCTTGGCCCACAGCCGAATCGTCTCGAAAAGTTGCTCGAAGTGCAACGACTGGCGATGATCGACGACATAGATGATCGCGTCGGGCTGCCAAGTTTCGAGCCGATACTCGACCGTCGCTAGGTCGGTTGTCGCGTACAAGAACGCTCCGTCTTGCTTTTGGACGATAAACGGTGCCTTGTGCCCTTCAAGAAATACACACTTCGCGCCGTCGCTTTCTTCGACCAGCCCTCGCTCGGCGAGCGCCTCGACCACACCGGCCAGCCGGTCGTGATAAAAGCTCTCGCCCAGTGCATGATCGAAGGTCACGCCCAATCGCTGATAGGTCGCGTCGATCTCAGACAAACACGCTGGCAGAAATCGGTCCCACAACGCCTTGTTCGTCGCATCGCCTGCGTGTAGCGCCGCCGTTTCGGCAAGCACTGCTGAACCAATTTTGCTGTGCTCGGCAGCCAACTCGGCCAGTTTTGGGTCGTCGTCGACCAGGGCCACCGTCTTGCGCAGCCCGTCGAGCGTTTTACGCAGGTCGACCAACTGTCCCTCAGCTTGCCGAAGTTTTTTCGCGGCTTTTTTGCGATCATTGTCGTGCTCCAGCTCGGTCGCGTCGTGCATCTCTTCGAGCCGAGCCACCACTTCGTTGATCTGCTGCTCGATAGCAGGGATCTTTTGCGAACGCGTGGCATGATAGTCGACCAACTGGCTCACGAGCTTGTAGAGCCGGCTCAGCTCGGGCACGGCTGCCTCGGCAAGCGCCTGCTCGTCGACGAAATGCTTGTAACCGTAGATGATCATGCCAAACTGCGTGCCCCAGTCGCCGATGTGATTATCGCTAATCACCTGGTGCCCCAGCTGCCGCAGCACGCGAACGAGGGCAGCGCCGATCACTGTCGAGCGAATATGCCCGACATGCATCGGCTTCGCGACATTCGGTGAAGAGTAGTCGAGCACAAAAGTACGCGGCTCGGCGACCGGTGTGACACCCAACTTCGTCTCGTCACCGACCATTGCTTGCAACTGCTCGACCAGCCACGCATCTTTGATTCGCAGATTAATAAAACCGGGGCCAGCGATCTCCGGTGGCTTGCAGAGGTCGTCCAGCTCAAGCCGGTCGACCAACTGCTGAGCAATTTCGCGAGGTGGTTGCTTCAACCTTTTACCAAGCGGCATTGCGCAGTTCGCTTGGTAATCGCCAAACTTGGCGTCTTTGCTAGGCAATACCATCTCGGCAAATTCGCCTGAGCCGGGCTCGATAGCTTCCAAGGCAGCGGCAAAACGTTGGCGGAGTTCGGCGAGTAAGTTCATGGTTGCAAAAGTCGTGAAATTTTTCTCACGGAGATGCGGAGACACAGAGAGAAAAAGATTGAGTAAGAAACGTGATAGAAACGCCGCCCGCGAATGAGCTGCGAAATAAAAAGAAGATTCCTCTGTGCCTTGGTGCCTCTGTGAGATTCATTCCTTCGTTCCATCTTCACCGATCGGTGGAGAATCCTGCCAAGGCAATTTCACCCGCCCCGCTTGATTCCAAAATTGCTCGAGTGCATAAAACTCTCGCATTTCTTCGTCGAAGATGTGGATCACCACGGTGCCGTAGTCGAGCAAGATCCAACGACTTTCTCGATAGCCTTCGATGCTCATCCGCTTGTCGTCAAGCTCGTCTTCCAAGCAATGGTCGATTTCTTCGCTGATCGCGTGCAGTTGCCGGCGGCTGGTGCCCGTCACGAGGACGAAGTAATCGAAGATCGGCGTAATCTCGCGCATGTCGAGCACTACGATATCTTGCCCACGGTTTTCGTCGGCAGCCCGCGCGGCGCCCAATGCCAGCTGCAAGCTTCGCTCGGCGGCTCGGTCGGTGTTGTTTTCGGCAGTAATGTTTTGGTCAGAAATAACAGGACTCACAGTTTCTCGGGAGGGCGAACAATTGCGGCAATAAAGCGAGCTATTCTAACGCTTATCAGCTGAGGGCGAAAGCCAGTAGTTTTCGCGTGCCGGACGATAATAAGGCGAGCGGCAGATAGGTATTTACCTGCCCCAACCGACATTCGTTTTTGGCACAAACCAAGAAGTGAACCACAACGACACGACGAACACAACGTAAAATCCACGTTGTGCCCGTTGTGTCGTCGTGGTTGATTTTTAAGCAATTCTTTCGCCAACAGGTAAATTCTCAATTGCCGCTCGCCTAAAGCCCTGTTTTAACCGCCAAGGACGCCAAGCAAACACTGAGAAAGCCATGCGTCCAAAAGTCTCTGCTTGACGCTCTTGGCGGTTCATCCTGTCAATACTCGACATCGACCCACTGCCTCGCCTTGCCGCTTTTGAGGACCGCATCGCAGATCGCGATTTCGTTGTGGCCATCAACAAATGTCGCAAAGTCGCCGCCAGGGCGATCGCCAGCGATAAATCCGTAGACGTTTCGGAACAGGTTTTTCGGCCCGTCGGGGTACGCCTCGTTGTGACCACCTGGGTAGTGGGCGTAATCGCGTGCTTCTTCGTACATCAGGCTGGGATCTTTCATGAGGACTTGGTTCGGCGCGTCGCGGCGACCGATCCATAGTTCGTTGGGCTGCTCCTGATCCCACGACAACGCACATTCGCTGCCGTCAATTTCGTAGCTAAGCCGATTCTTGCGGCCCGCTGCACATTGATTGACCGTCATTACGCCATGCGCGCCCGAATCGAATTCCAAAAGTACCGACGCATAGTCTTCCGTGCTGATTTCAATGTCTTCATAGTCTTCGGGCTTTAAGATCTTACCGGCGTAAGTTTCGACTTCGACTTTAGGGCGTTTGCGTGTGGGATGAATCGTAACTAGGTCGGCCATCACGCGCACGATTTTCAAACCGGTGACAAACTGAATGAGATCGCACCAGTGTGAGCCGATGTCGGCCATCGCGCGCGATTCGCCACTCATCTCGGGCACCAGGCGCCAGTTCCAATCGGTTTCTTTGTGTAGCCAATCTTGCAGATACGAACCGTGGACAGCCAACACACGGCCCACGTCGT
>JAJDEE010000171.1 GCA_029259975.1 Planctomycetota bacterium | reverse complement strand
AGCAAAAAACGCACGACAGCGCACTCGGTCGAGTCCGAGATCGTCAGCGCGACGATCCGTACGTTGCTGCCCTCGAACCGGCGAACGACTTCGAGAAGCTGGCCAACACGGTTTTCGAGAAACACGGTAAACTGACGAATCGAGGGATAGTCGCGACCTCGCAGCGTGGCGAAATCGATACTGGCACCGCCCTCATCGCCAGAATAGCCTCCGTCGGAGTAACCACCCCCATCATGGCCCCCCTCAGAGCCGCCACCCAAGATCTCGTCATCGTGCATCATGGTTTTTTCCCAAAATGGGGCTTTCACGGCCCTCACAAGCTTTCGTCGCAAATCGAGCAACAGTATAAGGTTCCAGCAGCCCAATTGCAACGTAATCCCAACCACCCGCTGGGCGTCTTGTCTCGAATGAGCTACTATGCCAGCTCCTCACACACGGCGTTCATTCGCCTTCATCGCCTACCTCACATCGCTATGCAACACGAAATCGAGATTGAAGTCCGCTACTACGAAACCGACGGGCAAGGCATCGTCCACCACGCCAACTACTTTCAGTATTTCGAGCTGGCACGGGTGAAGATGCTCAAGGCCCACGGATACGACTACGCCGACCTCGAGCGCGACGGCATTTTTTTGGTGGTCCACAGCATCGGCTGCAAATACCACCTGCCGGCAAAGTTTGGGGATACGCTGCGGCTGGTGACCATCGTGGAACGTGCCACACCCGCGCGGATCGACCACACCTACCAAGTTTTCTGCGACGAGTCACTGCTTGCCGAAGGAAAAAGTACGATCGCTTGCGTTACAAAAGAAGGCGTGGTGCAGCGGATGCCAGAGTTTTTGCAGGTTTAGGAGCTGGGCAGCGACAATAAGCTCAGCAAATAGATTACAGTAAAAGTTGGGCTTGGCGTTGGCCTCCGTTGCCGACGCCAAGCCCAGGGTCTCGCGCTCGCATCCATCGAGCGGCCTTGCACTCGGTGATATCCATGTGATGAGCATGGATGCGGGATACCGAGTGCTTGCTCCGTTCGCGGTTGCAGTTACGCGACCAACTGCATTGCACCGTGGAATTCGTTCACACCTACGAGGAACTCCTCGAAGATGCGTACATCGAGCGCTGAAGCCGTATCGGTTTCAGGGTGGAACTGGGTTCCAAACGCAAACCAGTCAGGCATTGTGCTCTCGATTGCTTCGACCACTCCGTCGGGGCAACGGGCCGTGACCGCAAAGCCGGGGGCGACTTCGTCGACAGCCATGTGGTGCATGCTGTTAACGCGTAGCTCGCCGTCGCCGTAGACACGGTCCATCAGTGATCCAGAAGCCAATTCCAACGTATGGCGATGGGCCGGGTCGAGCGGGTCGAGGTGAGGCAAAGCCGTTGGTAAGTCTTCAGGAATATGCAGAAACAGATTACCGCCTTGCGTGACGTTCAATAGTTGCATCCCAGCACCGATGCCGAATACCGGCATCCGGCGCTCGGCTACCTTACGAGCAAGGCAGCGATCGAACGACTCGCGACGTGGATCTTGGCAACGGACAGTGGGATGAAGCATCCAACCATCGCGACGCGGATCGAGGTCGGCACCACCAACAAATAACACACCATCGAGACGTTCGAGGGCCGCGTCAATGTCTTCTTCGGTTTGGTAAGGCGGAATCATCACAGGCACGCCGCCAACACCCAAGATAGAATCGTAGTAACCGGCAGCTACGTAAGAAAACGCAGGAGAGTCTCCCTGAGCTGGTTTGAAATCTGCATTCACGCCGATCAGTGGCTTGGTCATCGTTCGCACTCCCTTTCCGACACGTTCGCACGCGCCGTCCGTGACTCCCAAAGAAATTTTGACACCGATGAGAACTGAAAACGATCCGATTACACAAGAACAAAAAATCCTTGCTCAGTACGCCGTCCAATCGCAGAAACTAGGCAAAGTGGCATGGCTACGCACAAGCAGGCCAAAGCATCGACTTGCAAAGACGTAAACCATCCATGGCCGTACACCAAATGGGTTTGAACCCAATTGCCAAATTCAAAATGATCGTGAGGCGAAACCGACGCAATCCCCCTGCCCTGTCCCGCAGGTCCCAGTGCTGAGCCAGCAACTACTACGCTGGAAAAGACACTGGAAGTTGTGTCGGACGATTTCCCTATCTCATACTCCCCGGCTCTTTATCGAACTGCCAGGGCGGCCTCAAAAACTCCTTTAGCTAACCAGGCCGTGTCACGCGGCCAAAACGGAAGGATGCAAGTCTGGTGCGAGAATGTAACGGATTTCACGGTGATGACAAGTAGTTACTTCATATTGGGCCAAGAAATGTTTGCTAGCACAAGATAATGGGCATTTGTGGCATTTCCCACACCAAAAAACATTGCCAAAACGCCAATCAAGCACAATGGCTGAGGATCGCCGATGTCGAGTACTCCCTACCCAAGTTGACCAAAAACCGCCTCTGACTTTCCGCCGGCCATGCTCTAAAATGGCGGAAGACTTGCCGCTTCTTCCTTCCGCCTTCATCCTTTTTATTCAGCCAGTAAACAAACCGCAGGCGATGTCGTAAC
>JAJDEE010000018.1 GCA_029259975.1 Planctomycetota bacterium | reverse complement strand
ACAAACGCCCAGGCCCGTTGCATTGCCGGGTCGTCAGGCCCGTTGCCAACCGATTTGAGAGCGTCGATCAGAAAATTGGTATTCGACAAGTCGGGCCGATTGTGCTTGCCGTAGCCAGCACCGCCATAGCTCGTACTCGAGGGGTCGTATCCCTCGTTGCCATCCCACTGCAAGTCTTTTACAAACGCTTCGGCTCGATCGAGTAGATGGTCGTATCGACCCTTGCGATTTGCTTCAACAAAGCAAAGCATCGCTAGGCACGTTTCGTAATTGCGATAGCGGCTACCTTTTTGGTAGACACCGCCATCATCTTTTACTTGAGATTGCAGATAGGCGAGCGAGCGGGCAATGAGTGGATCGCTGGGCGAACGGCCATTTCGCAATAGTGCCGTAGTGATCAACGAGGTGACGCCGGTGCCGGCGAAGCTGCTGTACGACCCATCCTCGCCCTGAGCTGCCGTAAGGAAAGCGATGCCACGTTCGACCAATGGTGCGAGCTGTACCGACGCAGACTTGACGTTCGTTTCGGTCTCGGCAGCAAAGGTGGGCGTAAGCAAGAAGGCGGGCAAAAGTAAAAGGAATGCGATCAACGACAAACAGCTACCAGGGGGGAGGGGTCGCATTGTAATGTCCCGAAATTTGAAAGATTAAACCCGAAGGTCGCAAAGACGCAGAGCTATCTCCGGTCGTTCTCTGCCTCAGAGGACTCTGTGTTTCAAATTACTCACTACGAAAGATTCAGCCGCCCATCGCAGTCCAAGCGAGAAAGAGAATCCATAGCAACAACAACGCACCAGAAACAAACAACTGTCGGCGACTTGCAACGGGAGGGTCCACAACTGAGCGACGTTCCTTGTCACGCGAATTGGACACCATCAGAACCGATGCTCCTCGCTTGAGTCCGGCAACGAGAATTGAAATTTATCTTGAAAGCCTTCATCAAAGTCGAACACATTGTCAAAATCTTCGCGGTGATCGTTGGGTGTTTTGCGCATCTGTTCGATTTCGATCAAGTTGAATACGATCTCCCCAAAATCACTTGTTGAGTGGATTGACCAATGATTCAAAACGCTCTTGGCCATGTAGCCGTACTGCTCGTGAGCATACTGACGCATCGCCTCGCATAGTTCTTGCCCCGAGATGTGGCGCTCAGGTTCACTCTCGCCATCGTCCAATTCGTCATCTTCGCCGAGAGAGAGTTCCGATTGAAAATCTTCGGCCAGATACTCCGTCCCCATGCCGAGTTTTTCTTGGGCGTGGCGCAGCGCCTCGAAAACAAAGACGTACGCATCGAAGGGATACCGATCGTCGCGGGCGAGCAGTTCGGCAATGGGATGGTCAGGATCGAGCATTTTATGTCCGCCCTCACAGAACGTTGGTTATGTGTGGGTTGAGGTTTTAGTAATCGTCAACGCGACAAGGAACCTAGCATGTCCTAATATCGCCTTACGTTATTCTACCCATCTTGGGCGGGTGCGTCTTCGTCAGGGGGCGATTTTTCTGAAGACGGTTTTTTAGGGCTGGGCGGTGCAGATTGCTCCGAAGGCCCCTGTTTGGTAGCTGCTACGGCTGAATTTCCGGTCGTTCTGGAGGCTTCCTCGGCGTTTCCAGGCTCTTTTTTCGCTGATTGAGGCGCGTTTTTATTACCCGGCCGTTTTCTTTCACCGCCGCTGCCCCTCTTCAGCACCGTCAGCACATCGGCTCCGTCGATCACGACTCGTCGCATGTCCTCGGCTTGGACAAGCAGGCGACCGGCTAAAATTTCTTGGGCGAGCACCTTCGCCTTACCGTCTTTGGTGACGATTTCAGAGCCAATCGGCGGTAGGTCTTTCTGCAAGTCTTGGTAGGTGTCGTACTCGTAACGCAGACAGCACTTCAGTCGTCCGCAGCGGCCTGAGATTTTACTCGGGTCGAGCGTTGCCTTTTGCAGTTTGGCCATCCGCATCGAAACCGGTGGCATCTCGGATAGGTGTGTATTGCAACAGACCGGCTTGCCGCAGTCGCCGTAGTCGGCTAGCAACTTCGCTTCGTCGCGTACGCCGATCTGCTTCATTTCAATTCTGGTTTGAAACTCGTTGGCTAAGTTTTTGACCAACTGGCGAAAGTCGACTCGCTGTTCCGAAAGGTAATAGACGACAACCCGTTCGCCACCGTACAAATGCTCGACATCAATTAGCTGCATGTCGAGTTTTAGCTCACCAATACGCTGCGTACATATTTTGAGTTCGTCCTCCTGCTGTTCCAGCAGGCGGCGCAACTCGCCTGCGTCATCCTCGGTCTGCCCGCGTAGTATTTGTCCCGACTTGGGCGAGTCCAAACTAGCTAGCGAATGTTCGGTTGCCTCGCACAGCACCTCGCCCAATTCCAAGCCACGGCTGGTCCTAGCAATCACCTGCATCCCGCGTCCAAACGTATCGCCACCACGCGTTGAAAAAATTCCCAAATGGCGCATTACGCCGTGTCGTACTACATACTTTGGCATGGTCTTGAGTATAGCGAATTATGAGTTGGTCGAGTAGTCGGGCTAAGCGAGTCTGCAGGTAGACGGGAAAGTCCTCTTCACTAGCCTAGGAACCCGAAAAGAAAGAACTTCAGAAAAGCGCAAATTAACGCAGATTTCCTGTGCTCGGGTTTAGTATTGGCGTCCATCGGCACCCCTCTGCAACTCCTTTTTTTCGTGAACGGTAACCCGCGTGTTGCTGCCATTTTTGGTTTGATTTGTAATCCAGCTAACATACCCATACCGCAAGTTGACCTGCTGTGCAGGTTGCCTAGAATAAGTGGCGTAGCGATACCCCTCCCAGTGGCTTTCAGGCTGCTCCTACTCACGCGATTGTTAGGCCAACAATGACTCATGATCATCACGAGAGCAATCGGCCTCGTTTTCTGACGGCATTGCCTGTCTACAACGAAGCGCGGCATGTCAACAACGTACTCGACGAAGTTGCAAAATACGCCGGCGACATCTTGGTGGTTGACGATGGCTCGACGGATGGCACGCGCGAGTTGCTGGCGAAACGCGACGATGTCAACGTCGTGTTGCACGAGGAGAATCGCGGTTATGGAGCCGCACTGCACTCGGCGTTTGAATACGCCATTGTGATGCGATACGATATGATCGTCACGATCGATTGCGATGGGCAACACGAGCCACAACGTATTTCGCAGATCGCTTACGACTGCTCTGAGTATGAGATCCTCTCGGGGAGTCGGTATCTCGGTCTTGATCAATCAACCGACCTCGTTTCTACGCATCAGGTTCCTTCAGATCGGATGCAGATCAACAAAATCATCACTGCCGAAATCAACGAGCGTTTAGGGTTGGAGATCACCGATGCTTTTTGCGGCTTCAAAGCATACTGCACGCGTGCCTTGGCAAAACTCGATCTCACCGAGACTGGCTATGCGATGCCACTTGAACTGTGGGTCCAGGCCGCCATGCATGGCTTGCGGATTAGCGAGATGCCTGTACCGCTGATCTATCTCGACGAAGAACGGAGTTTCGGCGGCGCGCTCGACGCGGCGGACACGCGTTTGAAATACTATCGCGACGTCATTGATCGCGCTGTGCTTGCCTTCGAGCAATCTGCCCCGAAATCCAAGCCGCGACAAACGAAGGCGTCGCCCTGCTCA
>JAJDEE010000170.1 GCA_029259975.1 Planctomycetota bacterium | reverse complement strand
GACTAGCAATTTGAATCACCCCTAAAAATTTGACTTGGGTATGCGCCAGCGAACCCATCGAAAAGCCGTTGATCAGGTGTGCCCGCACCAAATCAAGCCCCGTCCACACCACCGGCGCAACCAGCCACAACGGCAGCCGTAGGCGATGCACGCCGACGCGTGACAAGGCTACAAACACTGGCAGGTAGCAGCCCAAGTAGCTTGCCAATACGACCAGTGCCAAATAATTCGCCGGATGCGGCAAACGGATCCAATGCACCGTCAATAGCCAAAACACAAAGCCTGCCAGCCACAACGCGCGGTACGGATGGCGGCCAGGTAGCTGTTGCCAACCGATCGGCAACAACCAACCGATCGGCGCGATCCAGGCCAGCAAGCCCCAGCCCACCGGTGGGAAAGCAAGCCAGCAGAGCAAACTGCCTAATAGCGTGGAGAGCAGCACCGAACGTTGGTACCAAGCTGTCTGAGTGGGTTGATCCATGCCATTAAGGCTAGTTGGCAGTGCAAGGTTTTGCCAGGGCAACGGCAAGACACCCGCAAAGTCAATAAACCGCCAAAGATGCGGTGAGCATACGATCGCTCTCGAAAACGCTCTTGAAAACATTGTTCGGCTGGCGTCAGCCCTAGAGGACTTTTTCTCCGTTCCCTATCGCGGAGGCAATTATTACTTGGCAATGAAAAAATGAAAAGCCCCAGAAGTGCCTCTCCAGACATTGCCAATCGAGGCGATTTAGGCCAGAATCGGGGGGTTCTCGGGTGGCTGCCTGACGGGTTTGCCGAAACGACGTTTCTCGCAGGAGCAATGAGCGGCGATGGTATTTCAGCAAATCGAAAAAGTCAAAGAGCAGTACACCGACAAATACGTCCAAGTCGACGGAAATCGGGCCGAACTCGCGCGGTTCAAAGACCTCGTCGGCCAAGTAAAAACGGTCAACATGAGCGGACGCGCGCTGGTCGAGTTCATGGACTACCACCTGAATATCGGGTGGTTCGACATTGATCTCGACTATCTCAAGGTGGTCGACAAGCCCAAGCCGAAGCCCAAAGAAGCCAAGAAACCGGCCGCCAAAAAAAGTACTGCTAAAAAGGCAGCCGCCAAGAAGCCAGCAGCCGGCGGCGAGAAAAAGCTGTCGCCGCTGGAGATGGCTCGCCTGGGTGATAGCGGCGCTAAGAAAAAACCAGCAGCGAAAAAATCGACGTCGGATGTCTTGGCCGCATTACGCACCGGCAAACCCGCCGAGGCCAAAACTGAAAAGCCTGCCGCAGCAAAAGAGGGATCCGCAAAGGTCGATCGCTCGAAAATGTCGGTCGCTGATATGCTTGCTGCGGCGCGCGGTGACGCGAAACCGGCTGCCGCTAAAAGCGAACCTGCAGCGCCTGAGCCAGAAGTTGCGGCAACGCCGGCAGCCGCATCAGGCCCCGTTGATAAGTCGAGTATGAGTATCGACGAGATGGTGGCTTATTGTCGTGAGAAGGATGCTTAAGCGAGCGGCACTTTCAGTTTTTTCTGCTAAACTGAAAACATGAAAAAGTTTCGCGTTACATCGTTACTTTGGGTGCTCTCAATCTTTGCCACAGCACTTTCAGCTTACACACCTGTCATTGGGGTCATTGCTGCATGCGTCATGATTGCTTATTGGTGGGCCATCATTCGTTGGCATGAGCACGAACACGAATCTTTGAAAGCTGCAGTCGCTCTGGCTATCACCGTCCGAATTTTTGAACCAATAGACTCACAGGACTTCGAAGGATTCCGATTGATCCCACTCGCTCTATTTGCCCTCTTCTGCATAGTTCCTGCCTGGCGGAAGCAAGAACCTTGGTACGACAAAATGCAATAGGTTATCACCGCACTTCCAGCATCCGCTCCAGTGCCACCAACGACCACTTGGATGTCTCTTCATCGACCTCAATTGTGTTGACTGGCGTGCCGGCCGCCAAATTTTCTAGCGTCCAGCAGAGATGCGCCAGGTCGATGCGGTACATCGTCGCGCACATACAGACGACCGGCGAGAGAAAGTGAATTTCTTGCTCAGGGTGTTCTTGTTTCAGGCGGTTGACCAAGTGTAGCTCAGTGCCGATCGCCCATTTGCTGCCTGGTGGGGCGGCTTCGACGAGCTGGATGATTTTTCCGGTCGAGCCGTACTCGTCGGCTAATTCAAACACGTCGCGCGGGCATTCGGGGTGGACCAAAATCTTGATACCGGGGTGCTTGTCGCGGAACATCGCGACGTGTGTGGGCTTAAACATTTGATGCACACTGCAGTGGCCCTTCCACAGAATCACTTTGCTTTGTTGCAAAGTCGCTTCGGAGTTGCCGCCGAGATCATCGGCAAAAGGATCCCACACAGGCATTTGGTCTTCTGTTATATCCATGCCAAGCGCCGTGTTGCGGCCCAGGTGCTGATCGGGAAAAAACATTACCCGGCTCGTACGAGCAAACGACCATTCGATCGCGGCGCGGGCATTGCTCGAGGTACAGACGATGCCGCCGTGACGACCAACGAACGCTTTGAGGCTGGCGGCTGAGTTGATGTAGGTGACGGGCGTAAGATCGCCGGTGTCGATCACCTCGCCGAGCTGGTCCCAGGCGTCTTCGATCTGGTCGATCGCAGCCATGTCGGCCATCGAGCAACCAGCGGCCAGGTCGGGCAGGTAGACGCCGACCCGTTCGCCGCCGCGCTCGGCAACTTTGTCGGGGCGGTTGGCCAAGATGTCGGCAGTTTCGGCCATGAAGTGCACGCCGCAAAAGGCGATGTGCCGGCAGTCGGTGCTATCAGCCGCCGTCTGGCTGAGCAGGTAGCTATCACCACGCAGGTCCGACTGCTCAATCACCTCGTCCTGCTGGTAGTGGTGCCCGAGGATCATCAGTCGCGGACCCAGCTGCTCGCGGACGGCCTGAATACGAGCCTCCAGCACGTTGTTTTCCAGCGACTTGTAGGGTTGCAGCTCGAATTTGGGGGATTCTGTAACGGTACTCATTAGTAGTGAAGGGTTGTAGTGCAGGGAGTTTGAGAGACGTGCTAGCAGATCGCTAGCATTATAGGCTCTGGACGGGATGAAAGACAGCACAACAGCAACAACCGGGACGAACTGGGCAAAGTTTGACGGTCGTACTGGCCGATATCATGGTTAGCTTGCTGCGTTAGATTTGCGCGCCGGCGATGCGTTGCATCTCGGGTTATCGTTTTGCGCCACAAGCAGCCTGAAGACATTAAAAAAACAATAACCGAAAACGAACAGATCGCCGGAATCGACAAACCATGAGCGAACTAACCCCAGAACTTGCCGCCGATGTGGTTGCCGCCTGCGAGGCGGGTGCCGAGGAGGCAGCGGGTGCGCTGAGCCGATCGCTCGATAGCGAATTTGCACTATCAGTGGGCGAAGCGGGCAGCTACAGCAGTGATAGTGCCCCGGAGGGTTTCGACGGACCGGGACTTGCGGTGCTGATGAAGTTTGGCGATGTTGGCGTAGCGGCACTGCTGCCAGAGTCGAGCGGGTTATTGCCCGATTGGTACGCCGACCCCGATCCAACAGGCGAAAGTAAGCTTGGCGCTTTGGCCCAAGAGCTTAGCATGCTGTTGGTGCCCGAAACGCTCATGGCCGACGATTTTCAAGCGGCGCGGGTAGAAAATGTAGCAGAGGCGTTGTCGTCAGCAGAGGTGGCCGCCGATGCGGCGTTGGTTCCGCTAGAGTTAAGTGCCGGCGACAAGAAATCGCAACTGAGTCTGATCTGGCCGTTGGCTTCGCCGGCAGGGTTGTTGCCGGCGGTTGAGGAGGAAGCGAAGGAAGAGGCAGCTCCGGCTGCCGCTGCTCCGCCGCCAGCCAAGGCCATCTCGCAGATGCCTGTTGGTAGACGTAGGATCAATGATTTTTCGCAGCTGCCGGGATACTCACGTAGTCTATTGAAGATTGAATTGCCGGTGCGTGTGATACTGGCTGCGAAAAAGGAGAGCTTGCAGGACATTGTCGAGCTTGCTGCAGGAACGATTATCAAGTTCGATAAGTCTTGTGACGAAATGCTGCACATGCAGGTTGGCCAACAGAAGATGGCAGTGGGCGAAGCGGTCAAAGTCGGTGACAAGTTTGGTTTCCGCGTGAACAATATTGTGCTGCCAGACGAAAACTTTACGAAAGTACAATCGAAGAAAACGGGCTAGACCAAATAAGGCGAACCCCGACCGTAAATTAGAAAGGCGAACCCCGACCGTAAGGGAAGGGAGTAAGGGCAATCGGTACACCCATCCCTTACGGTCGGGGTTCGCCGT
>JAJDEE010000169.1 GCA_029259975.1 Planctomycetota bacterium | reverse complement strand
TTCGAATCCATCGCGCGACAGCCCCACCAAATCGTCGACGTTCAGTCGGGCAGCATCGGCAAGTACCTCGGGTTCCAGAGTTGTGTAGTCCCACCAATCGGGAGCGACCTTACTAATTGGACGTGCCATCGGAACTACTTGCCTCCAGAAGTTTCGGAAAAAATGTCAAATTGGGGATAAGGATGCCCTCGAAGTTGGACAAACGCTTCTGCAAAATCGGTTTCGTGTTCCTTACCATGCATCGCGCAGTGTCGATTCATGGCTTCAATAGACTCGCCTAAGCCAAGATTCAGGTAGAGAACCACCTTCATTGTATATTCTCATCGCGTATAATTCTTCCTGTGCTTTCTGAAAAAAACGCTTAAAATTTGAAACTGGCATCCACTAAAAAAGGCTCTTCCCTCATGCTGCGGTTGCTAAATCAGCTGCGCAATAGGTGAGCCAAGGATGGCGAAATCGAAATGTCGTTTGGATTGTCCTGAACAGTGGTCGGAGTGGAGCGATTGGCTGGCGTCGAGACTGCACGCCCGCAATCGTTGGCGGTTGCCGATATTGCTGACCGGGATGTTGTTCGCAGGTGGCCACCGCACCGTCACCACCACCACCACCACCACCACCACCACCACCACCACCACCACCACCACCTAGCTGCGAGCAGCAGGCGTCACGGGCGACTACCAAGACTATTTTTACTTCCTCGAGCGCGTTGGACGCAAGAGCAAATCGATCGCCGCTGATACCGCTTTGCCACCAATTGCGACAGCCCAAGGTTGACGGATACCGGACGGGGGTAGAAAAATACCCTTGAAAGGAATTCCTCAATGAGTGAAGCACAACCCACCGGTGCCGTGCAGTGATGATGCCACGGTTGCCGAGCTACAGGCTGAGAACAAGCGTTTGCGAAAACAGCTCAAGAGAGCGGAGCTGGAACGAGAAATCTTAAAAAAAGCCACGGCGGCCCCTTTGCCAAGAAATATGGCGCGAAGGAGTCGGCATGAGGTATGCCTGGATACGTAAACACAGCGACTCCTTTCCTATCGCCCTGATGTGCCAGCTATTGCAGGTCAGCCGTTCGGGCTACCTCGACCGGCATTGAGTGCTCGATGAGCCGTCGGGGCAACTGCTACAAAAACGCCGTGGCCGAGCGATTCTTCTGGTCGCTGAAACACGAATGGACTCGGCATGAAGCCTATCCCAACCTGGAAGATGCGAGGTTGAGTGTGTTCAAGTACATCGAAGTGTTTTACAATCGTCAGCGGCTTCACCAGTTGCTTGGCTATAAAACCCCAGAAGCGTTTGAAGCCGAATACGCCCCGGTACTAGCAGCGTAATAATTCTGCCCCGCCACTGTCCGAAAGTGTTGGGGTATCGCACCTTGGCCGTCCGCGGCAATTGCGGTTAGGAACATAGAAGTACTCGATCCATTCCAGTTCGGCTGTATTCCAAAACGTCAGTGAGTTGTTTTCTGGACTACCGGCATTTTTCCATTTGAAATAGGCCATCTTCTCCACCTGCTTGCGCGCGGCCTGCATTTCGACATCGGTTAACAAGAGCATGTCAATGGTCGGTGTGTTCATGTCGATGTTCGATTCATAATCCGAAATCCTAGTTGCCGGAAAGGTGGGACGCTCTAGTCGCTGTTTTTTTGTGTACTAGTCCCGTTCCAGCATCTAACACGGCAAAACGCGTGCCAAGCAAAACGAAGCGAGCAGGCCATCTCGCTCGCTGGCAAAATAGATACCAGCTGGTCTCAGCACCTTGTAGACTTGCGAGATTTTACGATCGGTATTGAGCTTGAATCGGCAATTGCCCATCTATTTGAGTCAAATTGGCACATCTTGAGTCAAATTGGCACTCTTACATTGTTCACTGCCGCGATTGTTTCCGGCACGCGTTTTGCGACAATCTTATCCCCGGCCAACTTCATTGATGTAGCCAACCTGGTGCTTGTAGAAAGACTAAAGATGAAACGTACAACTCTCAACTATTGGACAGATGCTCTCGCCTTCATCGGTTTCTTATGTCTGACAACAAGCGGAATTCTATTGCGATATCAGCTTCCACCAGGAAGTGGACGGATGGATGCGATGAGCGGAGGACGCCAGTCACAGGAAAAAACTGTTTCCGTGTTGTGGGGTTTGACCCGTCATGAATGGGGTGATGTCCACTTTTACATCGCACTCGGTCTGATGGTAGTGCTCGCCTTTCATCTTGTCCTTCATTGGAAATGGATTGTCTGCGTGACCCGAGGCAAACCAGTCGAGGGTTCAGGCTACTGTTTAGGGCTTGGCGTGATAGGATTGTTGGCTGCTGTGCTGCTTTCCGCGGCCCCATTGTTCGTTCCGGCAATTGAGGTACCTAGGTCGCAATTGCAGAATGACATCACTGAACAAACACATGTTGATGAGGAAGATAACGCTATTCGGGGTGATATGACATTAGCGGAGGTAGAAGCTCAAACTGAGGTTCCAACCTCTTATATTCTCGAACAACTTGGCTTGCCCCAAACTACATCGCCAGACGAGCGTGTCGGTCAGCTCAGACGACAACGCGGTTTCCAAATGGAGGACCTGCGACGTGTCATTTCAGAATACGAGGCTCGATGAGATGGCACATCACACAATCTGGGCTTCAAAGGATGGGCACGCACTTTGGGAGCGGAGAAACAAAGGTGTCATGGAGAAACAAAGGTGTCATGTACCTTTTAGCTGTTTAGGTAGCTTGCGGCGGAAACGACAGTGTTGGGACCGGTCCAGATTAAGTTTCTTTGCTGCCTCCCGGCCAAAAATCGCCTCTGATTTCTCGGCGGTGATCTGCTAAGTTGCAATCGGCGTCTCACTGCGCCGCTTGTTCTTTGACAACTTAACCAAAACGACTTTTGCGACCCCTCCGTTCAAAAGTAAGATCGCTCGTTGACGCTTGCTGGCTAGGCTCGACGTACCGAAACGGCCCAGCATCCAGCGGAGTTTTGCGCTGTTTGCATCCCCAAGTTTCGCAAAACTCCGGCAGTTGTGCGGCCCGTCGTTTTTCGCAACGTGTTGCCAGCAATCGACTTACTGTTTTTACCCCCATAGAAATTGGGGTGACTTTTGCGATTGAAAACGCGTTTTGGGTCGCTAGCGCAAAAAGGTCAGGACTCGCCAAGCTCACCGACGTTGAACTGCGGGGAACTCTAT
>JAJDEE010000168.1 GCA_029259975.1 Planctomycetota bacterium | reverse complement strand
GAAAGGCGGCATGCCTGCTTGCTCCAGGGCAGCGCGTAGTGAGACGCGCCGTCCGGTCTGTTCGGCTCGTTCAAAGGCACGAGCGGCGGCGGCGAATTTGCGGAACGTCGATGCCATTTGCGGCAACAGTGCGTGGGGATCTTCACCAGCAGCTAGCAAACGGTCGAGTTGCTGCAAGGCGTTGCTGGCGCGGCCTTCGGCGGCGGCGTCGATCATGTCCCAGGTTTTTCTGGTACGCCAGCCGCCGACGTTCTCACGTACCAGCGCTGCGTCAATTACTTGCTTCTCGTCAACCATCAACGCCAACCGGCCCACTTCTTGGCAGAGAATACCTACTTCGGTCGGCAGCAATTCGAGCAGTAGGTCGACCGCAGGGCGTTTTAGGATGACCTCGTGTTGTTCTTTCGCTAGGCGAATCAACCAGTCTTTGAGTTGCTTGGTAAACGCGGTCAACTCAGCCCCTTTTTGCGGAACCTGACAACTAATCGTCAGCCCCACTTTGGCAACCGCTTTGGCCAGCCGCGTATTGCCCGGCCATGTCTTCACTTCCAAGATCAACACGGCGTCGCGCGCCGGTTTTTCGACATAGTCTTCGAGTTTGTCTCGATACAATTTGACGAACGGGTCGGCTTCTTCCACGATGACGACGCGCTGCTCCGAACCGAATAGCGAACGTTCGCATAGCGAATCTAAAACATCTCGCAATTCGGCCGATTTGCCTTCGCAATTTTTTACACCCAGCCCTTCTTGTTCTCCGCCGTCCAACAAACGGCCCAAGGCCAGACGGACTTCGTGACGCAAAAAAGCGTCATCGCCCACGACCGCACAAACGGCCCCGGTCGGGAATTTACCCGGAGCAGTCAAAAACGTCAAAGCAGTGATTTTGTTGGCAGCGGTCTTAGCCATTGTGAGACCTAACGGGTCGGCGTGGGACGTAAAAACCGGGGATCCGTCACAATTTACCGTATTCGGGCGTTTGCTGCGACCGTCGTTGAATTCGCTGTTCGCTGAATACTTGCCCCGGGCGTTACCAGCGATTATCTTAGAAAGAGTCAGATAGTGAGTGGCCGTCAATCCTCCGTGGTTGTGCGATAGATTTTTGTGCGTTGCTCTTTTCTCAACTGCGGAGTGTCTAATGAACCGAAACAATATCACGGCCCTTTTTGTAGGGCTGGCTATCCTTTTCTCCTCGGCTGCTATGTCAGCCGGCATAGCGCATTCGCAAATCCTCGACCCGGGCACCCTCGGCGACGATGGTACGTTTGCAGCATTCACCACTGCGGGCAACGGCTGGACATCGACGTCGTCAGGTTTCTCTGGCTTGGGGCAACCGGCCACGCTGACTTGGAGCGTCGTGCCTGACAACACGCAAATGCCCACGGGTCTAGGCGAGCCTGTTTCTAACAGCAATTTAATCGCGTTTCTCGATGGCGTGCATCACGGCGGCAACAGTCCTGGTGGTGCGGACCTTACGCAACGCGCTTGGTGGCAGTTGATGAACTCGGCGTTCGAGCGGTGGGATGCAATCTCAGGACTTTCGTACAGCTACGAGTCGACGGACACAGGCAGCAAACTCGGCACGGCTAGCGGCATACTTGGCACGCGCGGAGATCATCGTATCGGCGGACATTCGATTGACGGCCAGACCAGCCCAACGTTCTTGGCTTATAATTTCTTTCCGAACAACTCGGACATGGTCATCGACACCGATGAGATTAATCGTTGGAGCAACTCCAATAACAATTTCCGACTCTTCCGCAACATGATGATGCACGAGATCGGCCACGGCATCGGCCTGAATCATGTCGAGCCGGTGAATCAGTCGAAGCTGATGGAACCGTTTATCTCGGTTGCTTACGATGGCCCACAGCTCGACGATATTTTGGGCGCTCATCGCCTCTATGGCGACAACAACGAAGAAGGCTCTGGCAACGAGAATTCCATCAACGCCACCTCGATCGGCACGGTCCTAGCAGGCCAAACCATCTCGATAGGCACCGATGCCGTCAACACTTTCGTGTCCCCAGCCGAAGTCGACTTCGTGAGTATCGACGACGATTCAGACACCGATTATTTTCGGTTCAGTGTGAATTCTGCGAATCTCATCGATATCAAGCTCACCCCACTTGGCCCCACCTATAATGAAGGGACGTCCGCCGCGAATGCGGTGCCGTTTGACACCTCAGCCCAAAGCAATTTAACGCTCACGTTGTACGACACCGATGGCACCTCGTTGTTGCAATTCTCCAACAACACCGGCATCGGCCTCAGCGAAGAGATCAACAACTACCAGCTAGCCGCCGCCGGCGACTATTTTGTACGCGTAAAAGGCCTCGACAACGCGGCACAATTTTTTCAGCTCGACGTGACTGCCGTGCCCGAGCCAACGTCGTTGTTGTTGCTCGTCGTCGGGAGTGTTGGCAGTGTGCTAACGCGACGACGTACGACCATCTGCTGACATCCTATCTGCTTTCTCGGTACTGTAAGCATAGTGTTTTGTCCTTAGCACCTGTCTCAAACGGTCCAACAATCTCGGTGGTTTGGCAGGATTTGCTCTGTCACCCAAATGCGATACACTGCGGACATGTTTACCCCCTCAGGCAAGACGACACGAAACGTGTACGCATGTATGCTCAAACATCTTACCCAGAGTCAAGGGTTTATGTAGGGTTTCCCCAAATAAGTCCCCGCTGAGGGGTTTTATTGAGGAAGTTCCCAAGTAATAACAAGTTATCCGACTATGGGCAGCCACAATGAAGCTCCACATTATCTCTATGTTCGGCGCGTTCGTAATCTTGCCGATCGCCCTTGGCACGGCGATCTACGTGGGGTGGCGAACAACGTCGCTGTTCGTATTCGATTGGATGGCAATCTGCGGCATCCCGGCCGATGTTTTTCGCCCGGCCGCCAACCTACCGCAACCCCTTCTCTATTCGCTTCCCGATGGGTGCTGGGTTTTCGCTGGAACAAGTTGGATGCTCATCATTTGGCGGCGGCTTCACGCATGGGTCTTCATTTTCGCCTCACTTGCAATCGGCGGCGAATTCGGTCAGGCGTTTCAAATCGTTCCCGGCACATTTGAATGGAATGATATCACTTTTTACACTGGCGGCTTCATCCTCGCTTTGATTGGGCACAAATATGCGCAAACACTTTTTGTCAACAATCGCCTTATTGGTCATGGTCGTACTTGCTGCAGGTAGCGTCGATACCGGAACCAGTAGCACATCCAGTCCAACGCCCAGTAGCTCACCGCCATCAACAAGCAGTCCATCCACCCCTACGTCGAAATGGTATCAGGGTGGAACGCTGCACAATAAATCAGCTCTCGATTGGCAAAATGCATCTGCCGACGATAAGCTCGCGACTTGTGGCGATTTTGTCACGAAGATGTGGCAAAATGGCGATTTAAAGCCGTCGATTGAAAATAATCTGTCAACGGTCGATGACGTACGTCCGTACGCTCGGGAACTGGTTACGTTTCTTGATGCCGCCTTCAAACTTGATCCCGATCCAGAACAGAACCGCAAACTGTTCACCAATCAAACCGTTTCCGGTACTGCTGCAATTGGAATGATCACGATGGGCTGGACCAAATAAGACCGTCGGATAACAAATCGGTGAACTGGAGTTGGCTCGCCATTCGATTTGTCCACGTCGTTTCCTTCGTTCACAACTCTTGGTGCACCAACGTCAACCCGGTTGGTTCGCCAACCCAGTTACCTCAGACGTTGGGCCATTAGGAATTATGAGCGAATCAGACAATGTTAAAGCCCAAGAGTTTCTACACGAGGCACTTGACCGCGCTCATATTGCCAGCTCACATCTTCAGATGGCTCTGGATAGTCATCCCGCAATTGAAGATCATAAAGACTTAAAGAGGGCATATGATAAAGCGGTAGAAAAAATTGAAGTTCTATATCAGCTTATCGGCACAAAATTGGAGTAGCCCTGCGACCACGGTGACTCTCGGCTTTTCAACGTCTTCTGCTTTGTTTACGCTTTTTGGTTGTTCAAACGGTAATCACCTTGGGCCGCGACCCGGTGACCTCAGACGTTATGCCAAAGAGAGGTTACCTATGAACGTCTGGCAGCTGCTCACAAAGAAACTCTCGCTTGAAGATGACCGTGACATCATGGCGCGGATTGGTTTTCGCTTCATCTGGTGCACTGGTCCATACTTTCTAGTTGCGGCTATCTTGTCAACATCCGGAAGTAGCAAGCTGTTCACATTGTGGCCGGCACTATTTTTCCTTGCCATCCCGTGCATTGGCGGAGTTATCGACTGGTGTCGACTTAAGCGTCACACAAAACGCGTCGAAAACAGCACCTTGAATTTGCCACCCTCGCCTATCTTGCCAAACCAGGGTGTAATCTAGTACA
Organism: Planctomycetota bacterium; assembly: GCA_029259975.1. Classification (GTDB taxonomy): domain Bacteria; phylum Planctomycetota; class Planctomycetia; order Pirellulales; family Lacipirellulaceae; genus Bythopirellula. Next base: position 13,526 of record JAJDEE010000168.1, on the reverse strand, counting down.
ATAGACAATTGGAGGCAAACCGCATGAGTGATCAACAACTTCTCAAACGAATAGCATGTGACCCGCAGGTCATGGTTGGCAAACCGGTGATCAAAGGCACACGACTGACCGTAGAATACATCCTGAATCTTCTAGCCCACGGCTCTACCGCTGAGGAAATCCTCAACGAATACGACGGTCTCTCGCCAGAAGACGTACAAGCTTGCTTGCTTTTTGCGTCGCAGTCTTTGTCCAGTGCGGCATTCATGCCATTGGTCGCGGAGTCGGCGTAGATGCGTTTCCTCGTCGATGAATGCACCGGTCCGGCCGTTGCTCAATGGCTACGCGATCAGTCCCACGAAGTATTTTCCGTATTTGAAGAAGCTCGTGGAATGGCGGATGACAGTATCCTTGCCAAAGCATACTCTGAAGATTGGGTATTGATCACCAATGATAAGGATTTCGGTGAAATGGTCTGCCGTGAAAAACGGCCAACGCATGGTGTGATTTTTCTTCGTCTTCGAGATGAACGTGCAGTGTCAAAGATTGATGCGATTGAAAAACTACTTGACGGACACAAAGATCAACTCAAAGACACTTTTGTGGTTGTTACTGAAACACAAGTTCGGTTCAGTCAAGTGTAGCGTGGGGCATAACAAGGCGCTGAACATGACCGCGAACTACCTCGCTAATTTTGGCAACGCCTTTTGCGCGGCAGGTTAGCTGAGTCGTTATGCCAAGGATTCAGAATCTATTGAATCGATAGGCCGTCGCTCTGCTGGCCCCCATTCGACTACAGTCGCGAGCCGTTCGTGATTGGTCGCACATTGCGCAGCCGCCCGGTTGGCTGGGGACGAGCTAGCGCGATCGGCGAGGGCGTTTGAAACGTTGCTAGGTTGCCTGCAATGTCGCGGGCTTCGAGACGTAGATAGAATCGACCCGGCACGTGACGCCCGATTCGCCAGGTATAACTGCCGGTGTTTTCTAGGCCTGAGGCGATGGTCGACCAAGGTCCGTTCGGGTACGAACTGTAGAACAGTGCAATCGGACGTGGTTCGAGATTGGTGTCGGTGGCCGTCCAGCGGACTTGAAGGTGACCGGCTTGGTTGCCTTGCCCTAGTTCGGTGGCGAGCAACTCTGCGGTGGGCGGCTGCAAGTCGACCGAGACGGTCAGTTCGGGTTCGTCGCCTGGCTGGGGAGGTACTGCGCCGGCGGTGTTGGCTCCGTCGACTAAGATGCGAAACCCAAAAATTCCTGCGCCTGGCACTGTTACGCGGATGGGGCTGCGGTTGTCGGGGTCGACTCCATAGCTTTGCCAAGTTCGACCGTTGTCGTGAGTGCCCCACAGTTCAACCTTCGCGATGCCCCATGGGCCGACCGACTGCAAATCGTATTCGATGTCAAAGGTCCTAGAATTAACGACTCGACTGGCTTGGTCGGAGGACGTGTGCGCCGGCGCCCAATCGCTAGGGCTAGTTTTGGTCTTAACCGACGGCGCAGGCCAGGGCGTGCTATCCGCTAAAGGCGGAGCATTGTTCGGTCCCAAGGGTGTAATGCGTAGCGTTTGTGTCGCGTTGCTCGGGTCTGTCGGTGCGTCACTGGCCAGCTTTGCCTTCGTCCGACTTGGCAATCCACGATCAGCAACGGTGTATGGGTTGCGCTGTGGTGGCGCTTGTTGTAAGGTTGTCTCTGGCAGCGGCAGACGATTGTTCAAGGGCCAATCCTGCGAGGGTAGCCGAGACTCTTTCGGTTTGAGAGTCGAGATTGTTTTGGCCGATGTCGGGCTGTTGAGAGCTGGGCCCTCGAATAAAGATTGAGTTCCGCGAACCGATATCTGCGTGTCCGCTTGTCCTCGCAGCCCAGCACGGTCGGTGATCGCGGCACGCACCGCAATACTCTCTGCCCCGACTGGCGGCTGCCAACGGACGCGGCCTACGAGGCGATTCGGCTGGGCGATGTCAGGCCTAGCAAGCCTGAGCGGTGTCCATTGGTTGCCTACTCCGCGAACTTCAACCAATAGACTTTCGGCCTGCAGGTTCGCGTCGAGTGCCTCGTAGCGGACGACGATTTGGCCATTCGTATCGAGCGATCCTTCGAGCGCTAGTTCCGGCTGCGCCGTGTCGACCACGATTCGCATTTGTGGCTGGACTTTGTCGTTTGGCCAAGGTTGACCTCGGCGGTCGAGATGCCGTAAGGCAAACCAATATTCGCCGTCTTCGGGAGCATGGTAGCTAAATCCCTGCACGTTCGGCTCAGCCTCTTCGAGCATCGACCAATCATTTGCCCCCGTTCGCGAAGAGAGCAACTGCACCTTAGCGATCGGGTTGAGTAGCTTGCCCCTTTGCTTAACCTGATCGGGCTTGACTTGATAAGGAATGAAGAACAATCGCTGGTTCCAGTATGTCGGTGCTAACGATTGCGTTTGCGCCATTGCGCAGGGAGCTAGCAATAGCCCCCAGCAAATCAATAGCCCAGCAATTTTCGTCATTCGTCTCCCGCTCCCTTACGGTCGGGGTTCGCCTAATTCGTTATTCAAGCGCAGCGCCACTCTATCAACACTATCGGTGTTGCTGTCTCGGTGGCTTGAAACGCTCACTTATGACCGGATTTCTTTCCCACGTGGGCGTCCGGATTGCAGAAAGACGGTAATTTTTGCGGTTTTGGCGATATTGGTGGTTAGTAACGATTCTGGACTCCGACCTCCATACGCGACATAATATCATATTGTGGAACAGGGGCGGAAAAGGGGTAGAATAGGGATTGCATGCCGGGAGGTGTTCGCCATGAGGGCGACGACGCATTATGGATAAACTATTGGAACCGTTGACGAAGGCGACCCTGCTGTTCGCAGCCATTTTCGTCATGACCGCAATAGGCCTTCAGGTCTTGCGAAAGTATCGGGATCGTAAGGCTAAAGACATGTCAGAGACCAGCGAGTTGATCTCAAAGTTCCGAGATCTGCATGCCGAAGGTGGGCTGAGCGACGAGGAATTCCGAACTATAAAAGCAAAGCTAGCAGTCGAGCTAAAAGCAGAGCTAACAGTAGAGACAGCAACAGAGTTAAGCGATAACAGTAGCACCAGTTAGGACCAGACTTGCGGGTCATGTACAGTGCTACAGGCCAGACGGACTGGTGCGGTTGTTCGGCACTGATAGCAGCGCCTTCACCACACCCCTCCAGAAGACCGATGAACGACTTTCGTAGAAGCTGCGTAAAGAACAGCAACACGCTCACAAAGAATTTGCGGGAGAATGGTTCCCGACCTGCCCAACTTTCGCTGGCAGGGATTCGCCGTGGGCAAAAGAAGCACTGCTCGAACTGAGCGGACAAGGAAGCCCCGCCAGCCCTGAAGGAAGACGCGCCCCCTTTTGTTTTTGACAGATTTTGTCTCTGACAAACTTGGTTTTGGCAAGTTGACTCCCTCGAGCGACACCCTTGATTATCATTGTAATAGCCGTTGGGACGGTGATGCCCCAGCGCTTGTTGCACACTTCGGAAGGAAATTTGCATGCCCTCTGGCAAAAACTTCAGCGGCAAGCGCGGCGGTACAACGAAGAAGAATGCATTCTGTTCGTTTTGTCGTAAGAGTTATCGCGACGTCGGGCCTTTGGTCGAAGGCCCCGGCGACGTCTACATTTGTGGCGAGTGCATTGAGCTTTGCCAATCGATCTTAGACCAAGAGCGCAAACGCCGAGGTTCTAGCAAGCAATTATTCACCAAGATCCCCAGTCCACGCGAGATCGTCTCCGGCCTTGACGAGTACGTCATTGGCCAAGATGCGGCGAAGCGGGTTCTGGCTGTCGCGGTGCATAGCCACTATAAGCGACTAATGGCTGCCGAAGAGGAGACGGATATCGAAATCGACAAGTCGAATATCCTACTCGTCGGTCCCACCGGTTGCGGCAAAACGTTGCTTGCGAAAACCTTAGCCAAAAGCCTCAACGTGCCGTTCGCCATCGGCGATGCGACCACGCTGACCGAGGCAGGCTATGTTGGCGAAGATGTCGAGAACCTGCTGCTCAAGCTCTTGCATGCAGCTGACTTCGATGTTGAGGCTGCCCAACGCGGTGTCCTCTACATCGACGAGATCGACAAAATTGGCAAAACGAGCCAGAACGTCTCGATCACTCGCGACGTGTCGGGCGAAGGTGTGCAACAGGCGTTACTAAAAATGCTCGAAGGCACGACCGCCAATGTGCCGCCGCAAGGGGGGCGGAAGCATCCCGAGCAGCAGTACATCCAGCTCGACACGACGAACATCTTGTTCGTCGTCGGCGGGACTTTTAGCGGTATTGAAGATGTGATCAGCAAACGGATGGGCAGCCGCTCGATCGGTTTTGGTCAGGTCGGCGATTCGGCTTCGGAAATGAGCTTGGGAGAAACGCTGTCTCATGTAAATTCTGACGATTTGGTTGAGTATGGTCTGATCCCTGAGTTGATTGGTCGTTTGCCGGTTATAACGGCGTTGCAACCCCTCGGCGCCGAATCGTTGGTACGCGTGTTAAAAGAACCGAAAAACGCACTAACCAAACAATATCAGCACTTGTTTTCGATGGAAGATGCCGATCTTAAGTTTACCGACAAGGCTCTGCACGCCATCGCGACTCGCGCCGCTGAGCGAGAAACCGGTGCCCGCGGCCTGCGGTCGATCATCGAGAACGTGATGATGGACATCATGTTCGAGCTGCCTGACCAACCACGCGGCAGCCGCTACGTGGTCACCGACGACATCGTCGAAGGTCGCACGAAGATGTTCAACGAAGAGACACCTCGAACGAAGAGTGCATAACAACGCCTAAGAGCGCGTAACGTTCAAGCCTGCGGCCTATTCTTCGGAATACTTGCGGGGGTCAAGTTACGCTTGCTTATTGAACGGGCCTGGGAGAGCAATCTCCTAGGCCCGTTTTTTGGGTTTTGTCCGTTCCGTTCAGATCAGTTTCCGTAGCACCTCCAAACCTCGCTCAATCGTTTCGACTGTCGCGGCGTAAGAAATACGGAAATGTGTATCGCGGTTGCTACATCTGGTGCCGGGGATAACGAGCAATTCGTTCTCGATCGCGCGCGTGACAAACTCGGTTCCGGTGCCACCGCCGGCGGGGACTTTGGGAAAAATATAAAACGCGCCGCCGGTGGGGGCGACTTCGTAGCCGGCTTCTTTGAGGCCGGTCGCGAGCAAGTCGCGTCGCTTACGGTATTCGGTAATGTGACTGTTCATATTGGTATCGAGCGCTGCCAGCGCTGCCCACTGTAATGGATGGGGCGCACAAACAAATGTGTATTGCTGGAGCATCGTGAGTTTGTCGATCAGCGCCGAAGGGCCGTGGATCCAGCCCAGCCGCCAGCCTGTCACGCCGTACGTTTTACTGAAACCATCGACCACGATCGTTTGATCGTTCCACGAAGTTGGGCTGGCAGGCGGAGCATCGTAGCAAAAGTCTCGGTAGATTTCGTCGGACAGCAGCGCGATGTTGTGTTTAGCGGCCAGCTCGGCAACCGCGCGCACTTCATCCTCTTGCGCCACGACGCCGGTCGGGTTGGCGGGGCTGTTGAGCAAGATCATTTTCGTGCGCGGTGTGATCGCTGCGGCGACCTTGTCGGGGTCGATGCGAAAATCAGGATAAGTGTCGATCATCACGCACTTGCCCCCGGCCATTTTTACGAGCGCCGGATACATCACAAAATACGGATCAAAGCAAATCACTTCGTCGCCCGGATCGATCATCGCCAACATCGCGATCACCAGCGCGCCGCTCGTGCCCGATGTCACGAGCACACGCCGATCGTCGTGACCATACGCGTTGTCGATGCGTGCCTGCAACGCTTCGCGCAGCTCGGGAATCCCCTGCGTCACGCTGTAGCCATTTTTGTCGTCGCGAATTGCTTCGACAGCCGCGTCTTTCATCGCATCGGGTACCGCAAAATCGGGCTGGCCGATCGACAAATTGATCGGATCGGCCATTTTCGCCGCCAAATCAAACACTTTGCGAATGCCCGAAGCATCAAATTCAGCAGTACGTTGGGCGAGCCAAGGATGTGACATGAGGATTTTGGATGTACGAATGATGTAATGATGAATTTTTAGCGACGTTGGCAACGGCGATGACAAACCTAATTCACGCCGTATCAGGCTCCGCCACAACAGTGGTTCTCGCCGCCCCCCACTGCACCAGCGCAACCATCGTCAGCACGCCGCCGATGGCCAATACTTGCATCGAGGTTAGTCGTTCCTTATCGAACTGCCCCCAAAACAACGCCAGCACCGGCACGACATAGGTTACCATGCCGGCGAATAACGGCCCTTGGCTTTTTATCAATTGCACAAACATTAGAATCGTAATCCCTGTGCCGACTGCGCCCAGAAACACGATCGATGCTATTGCCAGTGGCCAATCGTAAGGCTCAGCGGGTCCGGCGAGTTTCCAGGCGGTTAATGTTTCGGGGGAGAGTTGCATAGGTAGCAGTGCGAGGCCTCCCAAGGCCAAGAAAAGTGTTGTCACAGGCAGAGCCGGTAGGTGTTCGAGTTTCCATTTGACATAGGTGTTTCCTAAAGCGTAAACCAACGGTACCGACAATGCCAACGCCAACAGCCCTGGCGAAATGCCTCGTGCCGAGCCATCGTAGACTGCCAGAGCCATGCAAACGATGCCGCCTAAAACGCCCCACAATTGCCTTCGGGTTGGCCAGATGTTCAGTATCGGAATCGAAACCAGGATCGTTGCCAGCGGCACCAATGAAACCATCATGCCGAAGTACGCATGCTCGCCAGCCTGCACCATGACATAGGGCTGAATCACAAAAGGCAGCGCATTCGACAACAAAGCCACGGCAAAAATATGGCCCCAATCGGACCAGCGAATCCGAACCTGCGGCCGCCTGTACAGCCAATAGATTGCCAATACTAACGCACCGCCTAACAGGCGGCACAAACCAATCGAAACCGGCCCCAACGCATGGGTAGCGCGGTCCATCAAAATAAAGCTAGAGCCCCAGACGAGGCAGATGAACAGAAACGTGAGGTAGGGCATGAAGTGGAGGGAATGATGAATGACAAAAAAAGCGAACCCCGAGCGTAAGCGACGGCAGCCCTAAGAACAAAGCCCCAAGAATGACCGATTCAGAGAACTGCTGCAAGTGCTAAGCCAGGCGATAGCAAAAGCAGTAACGAGAAAAATTAAATAGGAGCTACAGTAGCGGGCCTCCGTGGCGAAATTCAGGGTCTGTTTTCAGTTTGTGTAGTAAGTTTTGACATTTTTGCGCCAGCAACCCAAACGCGTTTTTATTCGCAAAAGTCGCCCGAATTTTCATGAGGGTAAATACGGTAAGTCTCTTGCCGATAACACGTTGCGAAAAAACGAAGGCTGCGCCGTTACCGGTGTTTTGCGAAATCGAGCGGATAAAACAGCGCAAAACCCTCTCGGATGTTGGGCCGAATCGGCACGCAGCGCCTAGCCGACAAGCGTCAACGAGCGATTGTGCTTTTGAACTAGGGGGTCGCAAAAGTCGTCTTGGTTAAGTTGTCAAAGAACAAGCGGCGCATTGTGACGCCGAGGACAACTTAGCACATCGCCGCCGAGAAATCAGAGGCGATTTTTGGCCGGGGCGAGATGTCGATTGATGGGGGGAAAGGATTAACACAGAGGCACAGAGGAGCACGGAGGATTAGCCCTCGTGTGCGAGGAGCTTTGGTTCGTAGCGCACGTGGTTTTTGCACCTAACTGCTTCTGCCGGTCGTCGTCGAGTCCGCTTCTCTGAGGCAATGCAACGTCTGTTTGGCAATTTCGAGTTCTTCATTTGTGGGAATGACGAAAATCTTGATGCGGCTGTTGTCGGCGTGGATTGCGCAAGAATCAGAGGAGACATGAACATTCCTTTGAGAGTCGAGGTGGATTCCTAGATGTTCGAGATCAGCACACGCTCGCGCGCGGATTTCTGGTGAGTGTTCGCCGATGCCTGCCGTAAACACGATCGCGTCGACGTGAGGTAGCACAGCAGAATAGGCCCCGATGTATTTTTTGATGCGGTAGGCGTACATCTCCACGGCTAACAAGGCTTGTTGGTCGCCTTCGTTGACGCGACGTAGGACTTCGCGCATGTCGTTTGCCCCGCAGATGCCCTTAAGCCCACTCTTTTTGTTCAGCGTCGAATCGACTTCGGAAGCCGACAGATCTGTAGACTGAAGCAAGTGTAAAATCACCCCTGGGTCAATGTCGCCGCAGCGCGTGCCCATCATCAACCCCTCAAGTGGTGTCATGCCCATTGAGGTGTCGATGCTCTGCCCACCACGAACTGCCGTGACACTGGCTCCGTTGCCGAGGTGCAACACGATGCTGTTGATTTCATTAGGTGGTTTATCAAGCAGACGGGCTAACGCTGTCGAGACGAACTGGTGCGATGTGCCGTGAAAGCCGTAGCGGCGGATTTTTTGTTCTCTGGCTAGGTTTGCGGGTAGCGCATAGTGGTGCGCGTACGCGGGGATCGTATGATGAAAGGCCGTGTCGAAGACGGCAACCTGTGGAATGTCGGGCCACTCGGCCAACGTCACCTCGATCCCGCGCAGATTCGCAGGATTGTGTAACGGAGCCAGTGGAATGAGCTGTCGGATAGCCGCCATCACGTCGGTATTTATGCGCGTAGGCTGCGAAAATTCAGCGCCGCCGTGAACGACGCGATGCCCGATACCGACAAGCTCGCTGGAATCCTTGATCGCCTTTGATTCCACGAGCCACTGAGCGATTCGACGGACGCCGTCTTCGTGATTCTTTAGGGCTATCGTTTCGGAGAGCTCGTCGTAGGAACCGTCGCTTTTGTACAAGCGGTACGATTGCTGGCTTGTAGGCTCACCAATGCTTTCGGACAAGCCAGACGCTAGTGGCGCGGAAGTGTGCATGTCGAACAGCTCGAATTTAATCGAAGAACTACCCGAATTTATCGCCAGAATATTCATGGTGATACTGCTCGTCTACGCAGTTTGAGGATTTTTTTCAGTACTCAAAGTGAAAAGAGAATTACCACGGAGGACACGGAGAAAATAGTAAAAATTGCCCTTTGAAGCAGGGCAGGAATCATTGTCCTTTCAGCGAAAAAGACTCCTCGATAAAAAATACTCCGTGTTACTAACGGTCAAAATCTTCGCACCGAACAAATGGTTTTGAGGGGATCCAATAAAAAAAGACTCACGCAAAGGCGCTAAGCCGCAAAGACAGGGGCCTATCGCTATTCGTGGATAAATCGCGATCTCCGAGTCCCCTTAGGGACCGGAGAAGAGGTTTTGGGTTTCTTTTTCTGTTTCATTGCGTCTTCGCGCCTTTGCGTGAGATTTTTCATGTTTTGGTTGCAGCTTCGCCGCGCTGGGTGTTTCGTGGCTCCGTGGTGAAATTCTTTGACTGTTTTTAGTTTGAGTTCATCACATACGCTTGCACGGCAGTGATGGCGACGGTGTTGACGATGTCCGTAATGGTGCAGCCTCGGCTTAGGTCGTTGACGGGCTTGCGAAGTCCCTGCAAGACGGGGCCGATCGCGAGCGCGCCGGCAGAACGTTGCACGGCTTTGTAAGTGTTGTTGCCGGTATTCAAGTCGGGAAAAATAAAGACCGTCGCACGCCCTGCCACTTCGCTATCAGGAAGTTTTGTGCTGGCAACGCTGGCGTCGATGGCAGCATCGTACTGAATCGGACCTTCAATTTTCAGGTCAGGTCGAGCTGCGCGAGCAATCCGGGTTGCCTCGGTTACGCGATCGACATCCTCGCCATGTCCCGATTGACCCGTCGAATACGAGAGCATTGCGACGCGTGGTTCGATACCGAACATGAGCGCCGTGTCTGCCGAGGCGATCGCAATGTCGGCAAGTTGTTGGGCATTCGGATTAGGATTGATCGCGCAGTCGCCATAAATCAAGACACGGTCTGACAAGCACATGAAAAAGGCGCTGGAAACCGTCGAGCAATTTTCGCGTGTCTTAATAATTTGAAACGCTGGTCGGATGGTTTGCGCTGTTGTGTGCATAGAACCCGAGACCATGCCGTCTGCCAGCCCTTCCTGAATCATCATCGTGCCGAAGTAATTTACATCAAGCATCATGTCGGTCGCGACATCGAGGGTCATGCCCTTATGGCTGCGAAGCTCGGTGAAGATTTCGCCAAAATGGTTTCGCAGTTCCGACTGAGCTGGATCGACGATCGTGATTCCATTCAAATCAACGCCAAGTGTTACAATTTTCGCCCGTATTTTTTCTGCGTTTCCGAGCAACGTCAGCTCCGCGACCTCGCGTCGGAGGAGAATTTCGCAAGCTTGGAGGACGCGATCTTCGGCCCCCTCGGGTAAGACAATATGCTGACGGTTGGTCTTTGCGCGGGTGATGAGCTGGTACTCGAACATCAAAGGAGTGACAACCGTAGAGTGTGTGACTTCGATACGTCGAGCCAGTGTTTCGGAATCGACATGCGATTCAAAAAATCCCAGGGCAGTCGCAATTTTCCGTGGGTTATCTGATGCAAGTACGGCATGGACCGCGTCGACGCGGGAAGAGGTCGTGTGCGTGTCGGACTCAACCAGCAGAATGGGTATCGGTACTCTTGCAAAACCATCGATGAGGCGATTGACTTGGGCAACAGGCTCGAAACCTCCGGTGAGGACAAGCCCCGAGATTTTTGGATAGTTGTCAGAGAATGCCGTTGCAACGCAGCCCAAGATGATATCGGCTCGATCGCCAGGCGTGATCACCAGGCTGCCTTGCTCGACATGATTGAGGAAATTTGGAAGTTGCATGGCAGCGATTTTGAAGTTGAGCGCTTCGCACATCATGCTTTCGGGGTCGCCGTGCAGTACCCGTGCGTCGAGGGCGCTAGCAATTTCTCCAATGGTAGGAGCAGATAGCTTTTGACGTTCGGGAAGAGTGAAAACGGGATCTTCATAGTTCCAGTCGGTTTTCAGCAGCCGGCTGGTCTCTTTCAGGTCGTCGGGTGCGATTCGGTTGATTATCGATGCCGCGATCGTGCAATGCTCGCGAACGAATTCTCGGCGGGCTGCGTGCATGACCTCAAGTGTTTCTGCTGGCGACTTATTTTTGCCGCTGCCAGTGATCAGTACGGGGCACCCGAGATGATTGGCTATGCGGGCATTAAAGTTGAATTCAACCGCCGAACTGAGGCCACTAAAGTCGGTTCCCTCGCAGATGATGAAATCGCACTGCTCTTCAAGCCGCTTGTACTTCGCCAAAATAAGCTCTAACAATTCATGCTCTCGACCGGAAGAAGAAAGGTCGAGTGCGTGATCGTAGGTCACCGCATAGTGCGAGTCGTAGGAAGTCTGCAGCGAGTACTGAGAACGAATCAACTCGATATCGTTGTCGGGTACATCACCGCCGTGGATCATTGGGCGGAAGAAACCCAGCTTGTTGATGCGGTGAGAGATGAGTTCGGTGATGCCGAGCAGGACCATCGATTTCCCGCAAGCAGGCTCAACGGCAGCGATGTAAAGACTATTGGACAAACTTGCATCCTCCTGATGTCAGTAGTCGAGCGCCTAGCGTGGCTAGCCCGGCGTTGGTCCCCTTCGCCAGAGTATAGCAATCAACTCTCTTTCATGCTTGGCCGATTTAAGCAGTAGTCAACATCGCGAATACAGCTTGGATCGTCGACGTCGAGGCGTTGGCAATGCCCGGGGTGGTTTAGCCAGAAACCACGCAACCCTTGTGGGCACTTGGCTGACAAGATTTGCTGGAGCACCGAAGGAGGAATCAAAACCGGATGGCCTCCCTGGCCTTTGTGTTCTGGTAGTACGGCGCATTTGTTGTGCTCTCGTCCGACGTCGATTAGGTGGTTCAATGTTGTGTTTGCGACCTCGGGATGATCGCCGGGGTGGAGCAAGATGTTTGCATTCGGGGCGAGATCACATGCTGCAGAAAGCCCAGCGCGAATCGACTCGAACATCGGCGCATCGGGGTCGCTATCGACACGATGAAACGGGCGGTCGGCTAGCAAGGTCGCGACTTCGTCGGCCCGATGGCCCAACACAACGATCATCTTGTCGCAAACTTTTTCGATCGCGTCGAACGAGGCCGCGACGAGTGGTAGCGGCCCTGCCTCTGTCGGCCACGGCTCAAACTGTTTGGCCCCATTCATGCGCCGCCCTCGGCCTGCGGCAAGCAAGACGCCAACTATTCGAGGTGCCTCTTTGTCTGGCATCGGATTGAAAGTTTGGGCAAAAGGTAACAGATCAGCGAAGTGAAGAAGTAATAGGACGCGGAGGAACGCAGATTAAACAGATTTCCGCAGATTAAATAGGCGATGTTGTTCGATTTCATTGACACTCTTTTACAAACACATTGGCCAAGAACTTTTGTTTTTAGATCAGCGGCAATCCACTTAATCTGCGTTCCTCCGCGTTCTATTACTTCAGATGGCTGAATAGTTACGACAAAAGTTATTTTTTCTTGCGCGACGAGGGTTTTGCGATGGCCTCGCCCGCTGGCGAATCGGTCATCGGCAGTTGGCGGCGGACAACGCCGTCGAACTGGTACATCGCTCCCGCGATGGCTGGTGCTGTAGGCACTAAGCCGATTTCGCCCACGCCTCGCGCACCGAACGGGCATTCGGGGTCTGCTTCTTCGACAAAAATCAACTCCATCTCGGGCATCTGATGGGCACGCAGAACGCCGCAGTCGTTGATTTTTTTGGCTTGAATCTCGCCATTCTCGACTAGGAAATTCTCACTCAAGGCGTAGCCAATGCCCATGTGCAGCGAGCCGTACATTTGGCCCTTCAGCTGAATGGGATTGATGACGCGTCCGACGTCGTGCGCAGCGACGACTTTTTTGAGGTGGCCCTCGTCGTCTAGCAACGCGATCTGCGTGGCGAAGCCATAGGTGATATGCGTCTTGGGGCCGCCGGGCTTGTCCATGTCTTTGCCCAGTTTGCTGGTGTAGTCGTAGATCCGTTCGCCGAAAAAGACCTCGCCGACCAAATCTTTCAGCGATCGGCCCTCGTCAAGTGCCGCTTTCAAGCTCTTGCCTGCTTCGGCGATCGCGTTGCCGGCCAAAACGGTCGCCCGGCTCGCGGTGGTCTGGCCGCAGTTGAGCTGGAGTGTCGTGTCGGTGGAAACCTTGAACATCTCGGGCGGCAGGCCGGTCGCCTCGACGGCGAATTGGATGCAGATCGTGAACAAGCCTTGGCCCATTTCGGTAAACCCCGTCCGAATGTGGAGGGTCTGGTCGTCTTCGATCGTGATCGCCGCGCGGCCGATGTCTGGCATCCCGTTGCCGATGCCAACATTTTTAATTCCGCAGGCGATGCCCGCGTATTTGGCCGATTTGAATTGATCTTTGACCGCTTCGAGCGTTTTGCGAAGTCCGAACGGCTTGTCCAAAATTTGGCCAGTGGCGAAGGCTTCGTTCGGCTCCAAGATATTTCGGTCGCGAATGTCGTAGGCGTCGATGCCCACTTTTTCGGCGAGGCGGTCGAGTAATCCCTCGACGGCGAACGCTGCTTGGTTGGCGCCAAACCCGCGCATCGCTCCGCAGGGCGGATTGTTGGTGTAAACGGCTAGCGACT
>JAJDEE010000167.1 GCA_029259975.1 Planctomycetota bacterium | reverse complement strand
AACGCTGCGTTCACCGCCTACGGCTCCGACTACTGGACTGGTTCGAGGAATCCCTATGGCAACACTAGGTTGCGATCAGGCAACGTTAGAGAAATTCATGCCGATTTTCTGCAACAAATTCAGCTTTAGGGCTGGTCTACGCGGGCTTTGTCGAAAATTGCGAGAGAAAACAAGGAAACTAAGGCTGATTTGTTTGACATCGAGGGATCGTGACATAGGTTTCAAGTGGAGTCGGACTGACAGGTTGTCAGCTGGTTCCACGGGTGGGTGCCGCAGGCGTCTGCCGGCTTTGCTTCTCTTCTCCTTGACCAGATTCTGGTTCCTCACGGACGTCTTAGGCGAGAGTGGTTTGGCTTTTGAGCCTGCTGCGTCATCATCCTCGATAAAGGCAAACTAGCTGTAAGGCTGGGGCGCAAAGCCGCGGGGCGGCGACATTTGTTGTCGACGTTTGCTCGGTTGCCGAAAGGATGCAGGTTTCGTTACACAGCGATTCCCGGGCTAAAGACAGGCCCAACGAGATGATACGCACACAATTGTTTTTTGTTTAGGTACTGGAATCGCAAGCAGCAGGCTCACGAGCCAGGAGGGCTTGGTCGCGAGGAAAGTACTTTACACCGGGAGCGTAATTGCTCCTGACAACCTTGTTAGGGTGTTCGTTTCCAGCTTGGAGCGACCCCGAGAACCGGAGGATGCTACTATGAAGAAATTTGCTAAGAAGGTGCAACGTTTCCTCGTCTCAGAAGATGGTCCGACTGCGGTTGAGTATGCTGTCATGCTCGCCCTGATCGTGATCGTATGTCTCACGGCGATCCGCTCGGTTGGTACCAACGCCAACGCTACGTTTACATCCGTAGCAGGTCAGTTGGGTAGCTAACCGTTGCTGCCGGATCGCACCCTATCAAGGAATGATTTTCAAGTGCGAACCAACGCCTCTCGGGACACACGTGTCCCGAGAGGTTTTTTACCAGTACACATTATTCAGGTGTAGCCCGACTGTGTGCGGCACCTAGAACGGGAGGTTGGGTGAAGAAATTTTCTAAGAAAGTACAACGTTTTCTCGTCTCGGAAGATGGTCCGACTGCGGTTGAGTATGCTGTCATGCTCGCCTTGATCGTGATCGTCTGTCTCACGGCGATCCGCTCGGTCGGTACCAATGCCAGCGCTACGTTTACGTCGGTGGCTGGCCAATTGGGTAGCTAGTCGTTGCTGGAGCGCACCATGTCAGGGATGGCGAATATGTGTGAACCTATGCCTCTTGGGACGTATGCGTCCCGAGAGGATTTTTTCGTTGGTGCCAGTTACTCCGCCAGAATTCGCTATGAAATATACGAGGAATCATCGGAAACACTTTTGTACGCTTCAAAATCGTAAGCTAGGGTTCGTTAGTCGCACGTCGCGAGATTCTCGCGCCGGCCGTTAACTCTCAACTGAGGAGAGCAATCATGCTGAGCTTGATACCTGAGGAACTGTTCGCCACAGCGTGCCAGCTGGCTTGTTATTGCTTTGTCGCCTTCACTGCGGTCGTGGCCTGCCTAATGGCACCCCGCGCGTAGAAGAAGTGGCACGTTGAGAGCCGTAATGCAACCTTGCCAACTTTCACGATACTACTTACGAGATGGATGAAGCAATGTCTGAATACAACGAACTCATCAGCTGGTTTGCTGATACCTGGCATGTCTGGGTCGTAACGATCACGCTAATCGTCGCCGCTGTGATTGATGGCCTGCAGCTTAAAGTGCCCAACTGGATTACTTATCCAATGATCCTTACTGGCTGGGCCTATAGCGTGTTTCTTTCGCCCTATCCTGGCTGGGAAGGCTTGTGGTTTAGCCTGGTCGGTACGGCGGTCGGTTTGGCTGTCTTGTTGCCAGCTTATGCGATCGGCGGCATGGGAGCCGGCGACGTCAAGCTAATGGCGGGTGTTGGTGCCTGGATGTGGGGCACGGTCACATTCTATGCTTTTGCTGTCACCACGATTGTTGGAGCAGTGATGGCAGTCGTCATGGTGCTTTGGACCAAGTCTTGGGACAAGCACAAGGCGCAGTTCTGGGGAATCGTCAACGAAATAGTTACGGTCAAGGATCCAGAAAAATTGGCTGAGATCGCTGCCGAGCGTAAGCCACGTATGTTCCTGTTGCCCTACGGTATTCCGATGGCGATCGGAACGATTGGTTACTTCGCTTGGCATGGAATGCAGCTCTAGCTCTCGGCTCTGGCTAGATGAAGGAAACCACGGGTATTGTTAACACGATTGCTAGTGAAATCCCCCGGTAGAGCCGGGGGCTAGCAGTAGGAAGTGATGAAATCATCGGATTTACCTGGACGGTTGTGACGGAAGTGCCGAAAAATAGGACAAGGTGCGTAGACTGCGGCTTCTACTGAAATCATCCAGCCTAGCCAATGCCTTCGCACCGCATACTAAACACACAAACAACCAGGGGCCGAATAGTTTGCCTCGTATTGGCGTGGTGGCAATGTTGCTGCCGAACGCCGAGTTACCAAAACCTGACCTCATGCCAAGGGGGGTATGATGAGTCCGAAGTCATTAGTATTGTTGGCGATTGCGCTAGGCTGTGGCCTAGTTGCTTCGATCGCTATTAGCCAAGTCATCGATAGCAAGAAACAGGCTGTCGTTGAGACGGTACCGATTTACGTTGCTTTGCAAAACATCAATCTCGGCGATCCTGTCGACGATACGATGGTCTCGTTACAAGAGTGGCCTAAAGATAAGGTGCCCGTTGGCGCAATCATCGCTTGGGAAGAAATCGAAGACCGCCGTCCGCGCACGGTAATCTTCCAAGGCGAGCCACTATTGGATAGTAAATTCTTAGACCGTGGCCAAACACAGGATCCCATCTCTTCGATACCCGAAGGAATGCGTCTCAAGACGGTTTCGGTAGATGCTCGCAAGAGTGCTGCTGGGTTGCTTGGCCCTGGTGACCGTGTCGACGTGCAGATCTTTGTGCAACGTAACGATCGAGAAAATATTCCGCACCCGTTTACCAAGCTCATTCTACAAAACATTCGCGTTTTCGCCGTCGACCAAGCAGTGCAGCGTTCTGCGGACGGAACGGAGGCTCGATCTGTGGCAAAGACCGTCTCGCTGATCGTGACGCCAGCACAGGCGAATAAGATGACCACTGCTGAAAATCTTGGCGAACTAAGCCTGATTCCTCGACACCCAGACGATGACTTTATTGTTGACGACTCTGAGCAAGGCGCTGACTTTTTATTAGGCAGTAGCGACGCGAATAGTCGTGAGAAAGAGCAGGGGCGAAATCGTCGTGGCGATGGCAGTGGTGTCGATGGTTTCGACCAAGCGGCTGTCGTCGAGACCGACCCTCCGTTTCGCATGAAAATTATTTTCCCTAATGAAGTTGCAGTCCGAGAGTTTTCTAGCGAGACAGGCGAGCCACTCGATAACGAAGATGGCGAGAACTATCGAGCCGTGGGCGACGCGGGTTCTGATGGCAACGATGCCGCCGACGCGTTTGGTGGAGCGATCGATCCAGATTCTGATGTGGACCCTGATTTCCCTATCGACTTGGGACAAGAATAAGTAGTTTTTTCACCCGTAGGTTTTCGAGACAGGGACGTCTCGAACCTGAGCGATCGGTCATTGAACATGGATGACCGACTGGCTTCAACGCGAAGGAAGTACAAGGATGTACGTAAAGCAATCTCCGCGCCCGTCGTTGGCCACTCTCCCCGTAAGAGTGTTGATGACTTTGGGATTCACTGGTTTGTTCTTTGGTTTTGCTGGCCTAGTTTCAGCTCAACCCCAGGTGATTCGCAACATTACTGAGCCGTCGCAACGACTCGAGCTGACGGTGAATACGAGCCGGATTCTCACGCTCGAAAAACGCGTGCCGAAGATGGTGGTTAACAACCCAGAACTTGTAAGCGTCACGCCGATTAGTGCCAATCAGGTACAGATCGCGGCCAAAAAGCCGGGCGTTACGCAGATCAACCTGTGGGACGAAGACGGCAAAGTCTACACCGTCGACCTGATGATCTACGGCGACGTCCGAGAGCTGGAGATGGCTCTCAAACGCCTATTCCCTGAATCGTCGATAAAAGTAGTACGTCTTACGAACAGCCTGGTACTCGAAGGTTTTGTAGAGCGTCCCGAAGCAGTCAGTCCCATTGTACGGTTGGCTGAGGACTACGCACCAAAGATCGTTAACAACATTACGGTAGGCGGCGTTCAGCAAATCATGCTAAAAGTAAAAGTGATGGAAATCTCGCGCACGAAGTTGCGAAACATTGGCGTTGATTGGGCGCAAAGTAGTGGAACCGATTTTGTGGCCTCCAGCATCTCTGGTTTACTTACAAGTGTGAGTGGCGGCGGCAGTACGTTTAGCGGGGCTACCTTCCAAGCATTTATCGATGACGGCAATAATTCGTTTCTTGGCATCCTGGACGCATTGCAACAGAATAACGTGGCGAAAATACTCGCTGATCCAACGATTACCGCTGTCAGCGGACGGCCTGCTCATTTCAATGTAGGCGGTGAATTGCCGATTATCATTCCGTCGGGCCTTGGTCAGACGACCATTGAATATAAAAAGTTCGGTACACAGATTGACTTTGTACCGATCGTGCTGGGCAACGGCAATATTCGCCTCGAAGTCCGACCACGAGTCAGCGAAATCGACGATACTCGCAGCGTCAACGTTGGTAACTTTACCGTCCCGGCGTTGAAAGTGCGCGAAGTCGACACAGCCGTCGAACTGAAAGCAGGCCAAACGTTGGCACTGGCTGGTTTGGTGCAAACACGTATCGAGGCCCAAGAACGCGGGCTGCCCTTTGTCAGCGATCTACCTTTGATCGGCGCTGCCTTCCGCAGCGTTCGAGAAGAAGTTAACGAAATCGAATTGCTAATACTCGTCACTCCTGAGTTTGCTGACGGGATGGAGCCGCATCAGGTACCTCAGTGTGGGCCTGGCATGGAAACGGTTTCGCCGTCCAACTGCCAGCTCTATTGGGGCGGCCATTTGGAAGTTCCTGCTTGCGGACCTTGTGGACCGGGGGCATGTGGCGCTTGTAACACTGGCTGCGAGTCGTGCACAACCGGTGGCTGTTCGGTGAGTGGAGCTGCCTATATCAGCGACGAAGTTGCTTCACAGGCAACGATCAGCCCGATCCAAGCCGAACCACAGCCGAATTTCATTGACACAGGTATTGATGCAGAAATTGTGCCTACACCAAGCCTTGAACTAACTCCCCAGCTACCGCCCGTTTTGCAGCCGAACGAACCCGCTTTGGGGCCTGGTCCAGCTAGAGTTGGCACGGCAGAAGAACCCACGGCTTATCGAGCGTCGACACCGTGGAATAAGGAACAAATTCGAAATCCATTGCAGGCTCCGATTAGCCACGATAATCCTTATGTCCCAGCGACCGCCGTTCGGCCTCGAACAGGAACTAACACTCCAGGCCTGATGGGTCCGATTGGCTACGATATTGGCAACTAAGACTCGATTGGTACGGAGCCGGCAGGTCTGTTGCCCTGTTGGTCAAAACATCGAAGAAGCGCAACGCACATAACAACACGAGCCGAGCACCGTTTGAATTGAAGTGGTTTGAACGACCGTGTCGGTAAGTAGTAGTGCAGTGAGATCCCCACAGACATGGCAAACGTACTCCGAATTGCAATCGTCGATCCGAACGACGCGACTCGTGAGAACCTCAAAACGGTTCTTCTCGGGCTTGATACTGTTTGGCTGGAGGCCGAGTGTTCGAGGTACGAGTTCTTTGCTGACGTGGTCGAGCAGACTAAGCCTGACATAGGCTTAATTGCCATGGACAGCGATTCGGAAAAGGCGATCTCGCTAATTGCTGAGGTCTCGTCCAAGGCCCCCGATTGTACTTTGCTTGTCTCGAGTGCTTCAACCGACGGTCGGTTGATTTTGGAATCGATGCGAGCCGGTGCCAAAGAGTTTCTGACGGAGCCATTGAAGGATGAAGATCTAGCAACGGCTTTGCAGCGGGTCAAACGGCAACAGGTCGGCAATAGCGCTGAATCTTCCGTAGGTTGTAGAGTCATTGCTGTCGGCGGTGCAACTGGTGGCGTGGGAACGTCGAGCATCGCGGTCAATTTGGCTTGCTCATTGGCTGCGGACGAAAGTCAATCGGTTGCATTGATTGATCTCGACCTGGCGCTAGGCGATGCCGATGTGTTTTTGGACACGATTCCTGAATATACGCTGGCCGACGTCGCGCAGAATATTTCGCGGCTTGATCTGACGTTGCTCAAAAAATCGCTGACTCGTCATTCATCGGGTGTTCATTTATTGCCCCGCCCCATCCAGTTGGAAGATGGTCGGCTCATCACGTCCGATAGCCTGCGGCGTGTCATGGATTTGTTGAAGACATCGTTCACCCATATTATCATCGATCTATCGAAAAGCTTCGGTACACTTGATATGGATGCGATTCAAATGGCTGACGATGTGCTAATGGTTACGCAGCTTGATCTGCCTTGCTTGCGCAATGTTGTACGACTGATGATGACCTTCGACGATGATCCGTCGCTTCGCGAAAAAGTGAAAATCATCGTCAACCGTGGTGGTCAGGATTCGGGGCAAATCAGTCTCAAAAAAGCTCAGGAAACGATAAACCGGGACATCTACTGGCAGATTCCCAACGATTATCGCGTAATGGTCGAGGTGCGGAATAATGGCGTCCCTCTCTTAGAGCAAGCACCGAAGGCGGGCATCACACTTTCGATAAACAAGCTGGCGGACGCTCTCTGTGGTAAGCAAAGTAGTGACGCCGCCGGTGGAGATAGCGAAACGAAAAGCCGCCGTTGGCTGAACCTCTGGCCTGCGAAGTCGCCTTAGGCCTAGATCGTAGAGAATCTTCGGCACTCTTGTCGCTAGATCGCATTCTTAGCGATCGTGAGCCGAATATTCGTACCGCATTTTCTTCGCTGCTTTGTTGTGCATTGGATGAGCCGTCCTCTGCTGCGCATGGTTACCGGGTGCTGGTATAACCGTAATATCCAGTATATTTTTCTTTTGCTGGGCGAATGCTCCGGCCCCTTGTCCCTTCTTGCTAGGCTCACGCTGCATGTGAGCTATGTTTGCATGACGCAAAAAATGGCAGGGAACGGGTAGTTAGTAGGAAACTCTACTAATTGCGCAATACCTACCACTCTCTAGCTAGGTACTGCGATGACTAAGATAAACACGACCATGCCGACTGCCGACAGCGATAACCGCGCGGCCGAGTTTGATAAACTCAAGCAACACATTCATTCGAAATTAGTCGATAAGCTCGATCTTACGCATGTTGGTGAGATGGAAGGAGACGTACTTCGCCGCGAGATACGACTCGTCGTCGAGCATCTGTGTGACACGGAAGATACATTTCTGAACCGCACAGAACGCGAGAAACTTGTCGACGAAGTGCTGGACGAGACATTTGGACTTGGGCCGCTCGAGATGTTGCTCAAAGAGCCAGCAATCAGCGAAATAATGATCAATGGTCCCAAGAATGTTTATGTCGAAAATGCCGGCAACCTCGAAAAAACGTCGGTAACATTTCGTGACGACAAGCATCTTATGCAAATTATCGATCGGATTGTCTCGAAAGTGGGACGCCGAGTCGATGAAGTCTGCCCGATGGTCGATGCACGATTGCAAGATGGTTCGCGTGTTAATGCGATCATCCCGCCGTTGGCTCTCGATGGGCCAAGCGTGACGATTCGTCGTTTTGGATCGAATCCGCTGAAGCTTGAGGACTTGCTCAATTACAAGAGCATGACGCCCGAGATGGTCATGCTACTCGAAGGGGCGATGAAGGCACGGCTCAACATAATCATCTCAGGCGGTACCGGTTCTGGTAAAACAACGCTACTGAATACGTTGTCAAGTTTCATAGCGAATGAAGATCGTATTGTCACGATTGAAGACGCGGCGGAATTACAGCTTCAGCAAAACCACGTCGTCCGCTTAGAAACACGCCCAGCGAATATCGAAGGTAAGGGTCGGATTTCCGCTACCGACTTGGTGCGAAACTGCCTGCGTATGCGGCCCGATCGTATAATCATCGGCGAATGTCGTGGTGCCGAAACGCTCGATATGCTGCAAGCGATGAATACAGGGCACGATGGATCGTTGACGACTTGCCACGCCAATACACCGCGTGACGCGATCGCACGTCTCGAAACGATGATCATGATGGGCGGGTTCGATATGCCCTTACGTGCGATGCGGACCCAGATTGCGAGTGCCGTCGACTTGATTGTACAGGTGAATCGCCTGTCGGGTGGACCGCGCAAAGTGACCGCGATTACCGAAATAATGGGCATGGAGCAGGACACCATCGTGATGCAGGACGTTTTTTGCTATCAGCAAGAAGGCGTCGACGAGAACGGTCGCTGCGTCGGACAATTTGTTTCGACCGGCATCCGACCGAGTTTTATTCCACGGCTCGAAGCTCACGGTGTTCGCTTGCCAGCGAGCGCCTTCCGCGAGCGAGTCATGCTACGAGATTGAGAACGGGCGGTAGGTGGCAATTTGGTTCGTGGCGAGCTGTATGCACACCACTAACCACCATTTACTGCCCTTAAGTGCTTGTCGGGGAAGCAGAGGGGGCCCCGACGAGCCATTTTTCATACGACATACGGACGGATTTTTCATCGTCGATTTCAACTAGCTTAGCGAGTCCTACATGTTTGCCAGCGTTTTGATTATGGGCGCCGTGTTTCTCGGCGTGGTGACGCTGATACTGTTTGTCGCGATGGCCCTGCGCGACAAGTCTGTCTCGCAAATCGAAAACCGGCTGAATACGATCACCGGCCAGGGCAAAGGAGATCTTTCCAGTCTTTCAGAGCTATCCAGTCAAGTAGCGAAGGACATGAACGCGAAGACTTCTTTTGAGCAATTCGCGAACAAGTGGCTGAATCTTACCTTGATGTTTGAGCAAGCCAGAGTTTCGATGTCGATCGGCACATTTTTGTCGATTTGTCTCGGGCTTGGCCTTGGAGCGGCCTTTTTGTGCGGTGTTGCTGGCATCAGCTTGATTATTGCTCCCATTATCGGTATCGGTTTCAGTGTGTTGCCCTTCTTTTGGTTAACATTTCGCCGCAAGCGTCGCTTGAGTCGATTCGCGTCTCAGTTGCCAGAGGCCTTAGAGTTGATCGCTCGTGCCCTACGCGCAGGACATAGTTTAGCGGCTGGTTTTCATCTGGTTTCTACAGAATCTTCTGACCCGATTGCCGAAGAGTTTGGACGAGTGTTTGAAGAGCAGAACCTTGGCATTCCTTTTGAGGAAGCGCTGGAAAACATGACTTTTCGGATCCCAAACCTGGACCTCAAGTTTTTTGTCACTGCTATTGTCCTGCAACGGCAAACAGGTGGCGACTTGGCAGAGATTCTCGATAAAATTGGCCGCTTGATTCGCGAGCGATTCAAGATTTGGGGCCAAGTTCAGGCGTTGACCGGCGAAGGTCGGCTTTCTGGTATCGTGCTGCTGGCCTTGCCGCCGTTGCTGTTTGTTACTGTTTATCGCATGAATCCTGAGTACATCGAGCTGCTTTTTACGGACGACTTGGGCAAAAAGATGCTCATGTTCGGCATTGTGAGCCAGCTCGTAGGTGCTTTGGTTATTCGCAAAATTATCAACATTCGGATCTGACATGCCCCATTTACCATGTGAAAATCTACTCTCAGCTGACACAGTGATTGTTGCAGATTTGATGTCTTCGCCGTTGGTGATGCAGTTTTCGATCTTCGGCGCTTTCGCTGCAGTTGCGTGGTGGGTGATGGACATGATGTCCAATCGCGAACCACGCGCCGAGCAGCGATTACAAGATATCCGCGACCCAAACGGCCGAAAGACGGACGGGCTACGCGGTGGCAGCAAGGGCGGCGCGATGTCGAAGATTCTGGAGAAAGCGACTCCAGCGCTTTCGAAGCCGATGCAGTCGACCGAC
>JAJDEE010000166.1 GCA_029259975.1 Planctomycetota bacterium | reverse complement strand
CTCAACGGCGGGCTGAATTGCTCGGTACTCGATGGTTGGTGGGCAGAGGCCTACAACGGTCGAAATGGTTTCGGGATCGGGCACGGTACACAGCACGCCGACCTCGATATCGGCGATGACCGTGACGCCGACCGCCTGATGCACGTCCTCCGCGACGAGGTGATCCCGCTGTTCTACGATCGCGATTCCGATGGCTTGCCGCAGGAATGGATCGAACGGATGACCAACTCGATCGCCACCCTAGCTGCCCGCTTTAGCGCCCACCGGATGGTGATGGACTACGTCCAGAAAAGCTATCTGGTAGCAGCTGGCGGGGTGAGTTCTGCGATGGATATGCGTTAAGAAAGGCTACTGACGATCGCCACTCTCGTGGCTATGATGAATATACCATGTCCCCAAAGAAAATCACCTCGCCCGAAGATCCAGCTATGGGCGAGTTGTGCGCTGAGCTAGCAGGTTTGGCGAGAGAATTGGATCTCTCGAATGAATGGCCGGCTCGGCAGTTACAGCTGTGTGGCGAATATGGCGTTTTCGAGTGGTTTCTCGATCCTGAATGGGGCGGACAAGGCTGGGACAACCAAGCGATCGTCCATGGCTACTTGGCGCTGAGTAGTGCGTGCCTGACAACTACTTTTGTAATCACACAGCGCACGGGAGCTTGCCGGCGGATTGCAAGTTCTTCCAACGGTGAACTACAAGCAGAGCTGCTGCCCGACTTGGTCCGTGGCAAGCTGATGACCACTGTCGGAATTTCTCACCTCACCACCAGCCGACGACATCTGGCGCGCCCAGTGTTGTGTGCCGAAAGAGCGGCCGGCGGATATGTCCTTAATGGGTTCTCGCCCTGGGTGACTGGTGCGGCGCAATCCGATTTCGTAGTCGTCGGCGCGACCATGACCGTCGACGACCAAGTGACTCCTGAACAGCTGCTAGTCGCGCTGCCGATGAACTTGCCGGGCGTTGTTGCTGGCGAACCGGCACAAATGGTGGGCGTTACGGCCAGCCATACTGGCCAGCTGCAGCTGCAAGAAGTTTTTGTCGAAGATCGCTGGGTGGTCGCTGGCCCCCTCGAAAACGTCATGTCTGTGGGCATCGGCGCCGGCTCAGGTGGCTACCAGACCTCGACATTGGCGTTGGGGCTTGCCCGTTCGGCAATCGAATTTTTGGCCGCAGAATCGGTGCAGCGCCCCGAACTAGGTACCCCACTCGAAGCTTTGCAGCAAAATTATCAAGAAGTACACAATCAACTGTTCAGCGTCGTGCGTGGCGAATCCGATTGCTTGACCGAGCTGCTACGCCAACGTGCCAACAGCCTCGCGTTACGAAGTGCACAAGCCGCCTTGGCAGCCGCCAAAGGAACAGGCTATATTTTGGGGCATCCGGCTGGTCGGTGGTGCCGCGAGGCGCTCTTTTTCTTGGTCTGGAGCTGCCCGCAGCCGGTGCTTTCGGCAAACCTGTGCGAGTTGGCAGGCATAGCGTCGGAATGAACTACAAAACACTCGACGGCAGTCCTCTCCACCGGCGTCCAGCTAAAAGACGCTTCCTCACCGGGCGCGGTTCGGTAGGTAGAGCAAGTGTTTGACGGCAATCCATTTCCTCACGATCCTCGATCTCAAATCTCGATCTCAATGATATGTCCAACTCTGAAAAACCGATCGTCGTCTGGCACGAACAGTCGATTTCTCGTGCTGATCGCGAACAAAAAAATGGCCACTGCGGCTGCGTGGTTTGGTTCACTGGGCTAAGCGGCTGCGGCAAAAGCACCGTGGCGAACTTGGTCGATCAAAAGCTCCACCAACGGGGGGTGCGCAGCTACCTGCTCGACGGCGACAACGTCCGTCACGGCCTCAGCGCTACGCCTCAACTGCTGACAGATCGCTACGGCGAAGAATTCGCCAAGCGTTTCGGACTCGGATTCTCGCAACAAGACCGCGAAGAAAATATCCGCCGCGTGGGTGCCGTCGCAGGGCTATTGTGCGACGCGGGCCTTGTCACGCTGACGGCATTTGTCAGCCCATTCCGAGCTGATCGCGATATCGTGCGCGAGAGCCTCAGTAAAGGCGACTTTCTAGAAGTCTTTGTCGACGCGTCGCTCGAAACCTGCGAGTCACGCGATCCGAAAGGACTGTACAAAAAGGCTCGAGCAGGCGAAATTAGCGACTTTACCGGCATTAGTTCGCCTTACGAAGCTCCCGAGCAGCCCGAATTGGTACTCGATGCCAATGCAACTGCTCCCGATGTGCTGGCAGATCAGGTGATCGCGATGCTTATCGAGGCGGGCAAGCTTAGCTAGCCTACCTCCATCTATCGCTTGGCGTGCTAGCTCACATCCGTTCAAATTTCTTCACACTGCAAGTTTGCAATTTCAGGTTGACTCCAACTGCTGAAGAAGAATAGATTGCACTGTGGGAGGGTGCTGTTGCTACGCAAGTGCCGTTGAGCCAGAACGCTCACAAGGAGGTAGAATGATGATTGATTCTGCTCGTCCACAACCGAAACCGCATCGAAGTCTGTTGGCAAAACAGCGGCTGCATCCGCTGGCTAACAACTCTTCTTCGCCGCGAAATCGCCGCACTTCGCGTGCGGAAGATGCCGAAGCATCGCCCGCAATCGGCGTTGCAGATCAATTGCGTTTAGAACTGGCAGAAAACATTCTTGCGCGTATTGAGTCGCGTCTCACCGGCAGGGTTCGCAATCTGACCGTTTTCACGACCGATAACGTGGTTCTGTTGACAGGCGAATGCAGCACGTTCTACACCAAGCAACTTGCCCAGCACATCGCGATGGGCGCACTAGAATACGAGCAGTTGGTCAATAATATTGACGTGCGCGTGGTGAAGTGATTTTTTTGAGGTGCTAGCGAGAACTTTTCGGCTAGCGCCAACTGCTCAGAATTGCGCACCTTTTTTTGCTTTTGACAAATCGCAAAATTACAGATCTCTCATGTCCCGGCCACCGTGGATAATTCTCGCAACTTCAATGCCATCGTCCGCCGCGCGGAAGAAAATGACATGGTTTCCAACGCTAAAACTGCGGCAACCGGACACGCCAAAACCTTCGCGAAGCTCGCCCATCTGTGGTTGCGTCGCTAGTGTGTCACAAGTGTCGCGAATTTCTGCTACCCACTTTCGCGCGGCCACAGGCTTATCAAGTGCGATATATGCTGCGATTCCCACAAGGTCCTCCTCTGCTGCCGGTGCGTAGACGACACGCGACATTACCGCTCTCCATGTTCGATTTGAGAAATCCGCTGTTCAGCGCGTGCGTAGACATCTTCGGCAGCGATCTCTGCTCCTGCGTCTAGCTGGGCAAACCCTTTGCCTACTTCTTCTCGCAACGTTTCGCGGGCCTGTAACAATCGCAACCCCTCACCTAGTACATCTGTTACGCTTAGAAAGCGACGCTCAGAAACCATGCGCTCGACGAACGGCGCTAGGTCGGCCGGTATTTCCGTAGTCATAATTCACCCCGATGGTTGAAGACATCCTTTGGCAAAGCACTTTCTGCACCAATCCCATTATACAATCAAACTCGGCCGAGTGCTGCCTCTAGCGTTTCTTGGCCCGCCAAAAAACTTAGCTGCACGCTAACCGCCAAGAGAGACACGCCGCCCAAGTGAGTCACGCCTAGCTTGACTAAGTCTTTACGGGTGCAGTAAACCATGTCAGCATCCGACGCCCAGTCGACAAGCGCTGTGACATCTTCGCGGGTGTAGCTGTGGTGATCGGGAAACTCGCGCCAGGCAATGACGTCGCAGCCGAGTGTTTCGAGCGTGTGGCGAAAGCCCGCCGGATTCCCGATACCGCAGAAAGCAGCGATGCGTTTTGCCTGCGAGCTGGCTGGCAAATTCGCTAGCGGTTGTTCTTTGCCGTTGGCATCTAAAAGTGTGGCCGGTTTGTGCTCGACTTCGCACCAGACGGAATTCGGGGCTAGTTGCGCGACGCGATCTTGAATCTCTTTGCGCGCAGTTGCGTCGAGCATATCGGCGCGGCTGAGGACAACGACCTGGGCGCGGGCTAAGCCGGCAAGCGGCTCGCGAAGCGTGCCGCGCGGGAAGACGTGCTCGTAGCCAAATGGCTCGGTCGCGTCGAGCAGCACGATGTCTAGGTCGCGGGCTAGACGTCGATGCTGAAAACCGTCGTCGAGGAGAATCAGCTGCGTGTCGAGTTCTTCAATGGCAGCCTCGGCAGCTTCGACCCGATTGGGGTTCTGCAAATGCGGCACATCGGGCAAAGCAAGTTCCAGCTCAAGCGCCTCGTCATTGCGTTCGCCCTGCTGGGCACCGTAGCCGCGACTAACGATCGAGACCCGCACACCCTGCACGCGGAAGTGCCGAGCCAGCCATTCGATCATCGGCGTTTTGCCAGTGCCGCCAAGCGTGAGGTTGCCAACGCAGATCACGGGGACACCTACTTGCCGGATTTCTGCCTGCCCTCGGTCGAATCTACGGTTACGCAGCCGCATGGCCCAGCTATACGGGAATCCGGCGGCGCGCAACCCAGCACGCAGGCAGGCAGCCACAGCCCCCTTTTTTCGGCCACTGACCAAGTCTCGAAATTCGCTAGGATTCAACACAGCGGGCACGGGCAATGGACAAATAACAAAAAACGCGATCTAGCAGATCGCCGGAGAGCCAACACACCCTCCCAAAGCAAGATTTTCAGGAAAATCGTCCCCAGCAACACCCCAAGTGCAACAAAATAGGCGATTCGTGCGTCTACCTTTTCGGGAAAGTTCCTTATAATGAAGGAACGCCCTCCGATATGACCGCAGCACGACTGAGAATAAACAAAAATTCATGGCAAGCGTCACCGAAAAAACGAAACCCGGCACACCGCCTCTGCCGCCGATGCACGACGAAGAAAAATTGGTCGATCGACAGATCAGCCGGACTCGGCGGGCACTGAAAATGGTCGACCTGACGGCCGGATTAATAACGCTGGCCATTGGCGTACTGGCGTTTTTATTGGGGATGGCCATTCTGGAGCATTGGGTGATTCCCGGCGGCTGGGGCGAGACGACTCGTTTCGGGTTGTTTGGCGTGCTGATTCTCGGAATTGCAATCTACAGCTGGCGGACTTTCTGGCCTTTGCTTCGACAGCCGATCAATCCGGCTTATGCCGCGCTGGCAATCGAACAAAGCAGCCCTTCACTGAAAAACAGTCTGCTCAATTTATTATTGCTGCGCAACCGCAAGCAAAAGCTGTCTCGGCAGGTGCTACAGGCGATCGAACAACAGGCGGCACAGCGGCTGTCCCAGGTGCCGATTGAATCGGTCGTCGATCGCTCGGCCATTTTGCGTCTCGGTTATATTTTGGTCGTGCTCACTGCCATTTGTGCGTTGTATCGATTTTTCTCGCCCAAAGACCTGTTTTCTTCTGCTGGGCGGGTGCTTATGCCATGGTCGAGTATCGCCGTGCCTAGCCGCGTGCAAATTTTGGACGTTACTCCCGGCGATGCGAAGGCGGCTCGCGGCGAGCAACTCCATGTTTCGGCGGAAGTGCTAGGCCTCGAATCAGACGAACCAGTCAAGCTGTTGTTCTCCACAGCCGACGAACAAATCGTGGGTCGAGAAATCCCGATGACAGCCTCGGCGGGCGGTACGATGTTTTCTTGCCAAGTGCCGGGACGTATCGGTAGTGTTAGCGGTATTCAGCAAAATTTTTCGTACCGAATCGAAGCCGGCGACGCGCTGTCGCCTCGCTACCAAGTCGAGGTTTTCGCCCGTCCGACGATGGTCGTACAGCGATTGCGTTACGATTATCCTGCCTATACTGGCTACCCCTCGCGCGAGGTCGAGCATACCGGCGATATCCGCGCCGTCGAAGGGACCAAAGTCACGCTGTTTGCGCAAGCCAATAAGCCGATTAAAACAGCGCATGTCGATTTCGAGGCCGATGGCCGCCGCGACTTGCTGATGAACGCCAACGACCAACAAGCGACCGTCACTTTTCCGCTCAAGCTACGCGACGATCGGCGGACGCCCCGCTATCAAAACTATGTGCTCCGTTACGAAACAGCCGACGGAAACCAAAACCGGCAGCCGCCGAAATATCAAATCGACGTCCAGCCCGACTATTCGCCTGAGATCCAACTCCTACTACCCGCCGAGGCGATGATTGAAGTGGCGCTCAATCAAGAGGTGAATTTCGAGCTTGAAGCGCGTGACCCTGATTTTGCACTGAGCCAAGTCGTACTCTTGGGCAAGCTAGGCGAGGAACAAGTCTTGCAGGCCGAACTGCTCACTCGCGACCACGCCGGCAAGTTCATTGGCAAGCTGCACAAAACGCCTGCAGAAATGGGGCTTCGCGTCGGTGACGTGCTCGAATACTGGGGCGCAGCCGCCGACAATCGACGACCCGAAGCAAATTTTGCTTACAGCGCGCATCGCAAGCTACGCGTGATCGGCCCGTGGCAAGGCGATCCCCCCGGCGACAAAAACCAAGCCGGCGAAGGCGGCAAGCAACAAGACAAGGACAGCGAACAACAAGAAGGCGAAGGCGGCCAAGAGGGCCAAACCGGTGCTGGTGAGCAAGGTAACTCTGGCGAAGGCGAAGAGGAGGGCGAGCAGGGTGCAGGCAGCAGCGGCCAAATGGAGGGCGAGCAAAACGAAAATAGCGAACAACAAACCCAAGGCGAGTCCGCTTCAGAGGACGGGACCAACGACTCGAAAAACAATGATTCACAAAACGGCCCTGGCGGCAATTCGCCTAGCCAGAACTCAGAAAACTCCGATTCACCAAACGAAAGCGACCCTTCCGACGACCCGAACAACGGCGCAGGTGGCGATAGCGGCGAGCAAGGCCAGGTTTCGTCGGAAGGCGACGACGATGGTTCAGCCTTTGAACGGATGGCCGAGCATTTCAAGGAAAAAGAGGGCCAGGAGCAAGATGCCGAAAACGGCGAGGGACAAGCAAAGTCTGGCGAGGCGGCTGACGGATCGCAAGATGCGGATCAATCGTCCGACGGAAGTGGCACTGATGAGAACGAGGCCCGTGAAGGCGACCCTGCCGACAGCAAGGAAGGTGCTGCCCAAGATCGCGAATCGGAAGGCGAAGGCGCGAAGGGCGAACCGTCTGCCGACAAAGAGTCCAATCAAGGCGAGGGAGAGCAGCAGCAGCAAGGCGAGCAATCGCCCGACGGCGAAATGTCACCCGAGCAGGGCGAAGCAGGGTCAGGCGACGATGCGGGCAAGGAGCAAGGCTCCCCAAATCCCGATGGTGGAAAGCAGCCACAGGACAAGCAAGGTGACCAATCCCAAGGAGCCGAGCAAGGAGAGGCGGAAGCAGCCTCCAAAGCACGCGACAATGCCGAGTCGGACTCCGAAGGCGGCCAAGGTGGCGATCGCTCAGGCGGCGGGCAAGAAGGGGCCGGCCAACAAGCCGACGCCGAAGGCAAAGGCGGCGCCGGCGAGCATCAAGCCGCCGACGAAGGTGCGGGACAAGCCTCCGAAACAGGCGAAGGCCAAACTGGCAAAGAAGCTGGCCAACAAAAAGAAGCCGATGGCAAAACAGGCGAGTCCAGCGGCGACCAGACCGGCAACGGCAGTGAACAGAGCAAACAACAGGGCGAACAACAGGGTGCCGGCGAATCCGCCTCGGCAGAAGGGCAAAGCGGCGATCAAAACAGCCAACAAAGCCCACCGCCCAAAGAGGGCGAGGCTGGCGACCCCAGCGGCGGCACTGGCGGCAACGCCAGCACGCCACCGCCCGCTGGCGAAACCCAACCGGGCGACGAAGCCAATCTCGACTATGCCCGTAAACAGACCGATCTCATTCTCGATCGTCTGGAAGATCAGCTCAAAAAGCAAGACGTTGACCAAAGCCTGCTCGAAAAACTCGGCTGGACGCAAGACGAACTGCGCCGCTTTGTCGACCGCTGGAAAAATCTCAAAGCAAAAGCCGACGACGACTCCAATTCGCCAGCAGAAAATCAACCGCTAAACGACGCCCTCCGCAGCCTCGGTCTCGGCCGCAACCAGCGCACCGGCTACCATTCCAAAGTCACCCAAGACAAGCTCCGCGACCTGCGCGACGCCTACCGTAGTCGTGTG
>JAJDEE010000165.1 GCA_029259975.1 Planctomycetota bacterium | reverse complement strand
GTCGGCGTCGCCGTCGAGGTGACTGGCGTTGCTGGCGAGGCCATAACCGCTCTGAAACAGGCCAAGATCGTCCGCGTCGACGACTCCATCGTTGTTGAAGTCGGCCCCCAAGGTGGCAGTTGGCCCCACGAGATCGATCAGGATGTCATCGAGCAGTGCCCGCCAGTTGCCCCACGAATGCCCTTCGTTGGTTTGGATGAACGTAAAGTCGTAGCCATTGGCGGCCAGCAAATTTGTTAGATTAACTCCTCCGCTGCCATCTCCGATCGTGCCGGCGGTGATGTATAGATCGACCGCGTCTTGTAACGCTTGCGTGGCGTATAGGTTAAAAACACTGGAGAAATTGGAAGGAGATTGGATGGCGATATTCTCAAACACGTCCGACCGCGTGCCTCCAAAGTAGGCCGAGTTGACTCCGCCGAACGAAGTGCCAAGAATCGTCCGACCGCTGGGGGAGTCAAGCGTGCGGTAGGCGTCGTCGATTTCTGCCACCAATTCGTCTGCTACGAAGCTGGCAAAGTTGGGATTTCCCGTGTATTGGTC
The DNA here is from genome assembly GCA_029259975.1 of Planctomycetota bacterium. GTDB lineage: Bacteria > Planctomycetota > Planctomycetia > Pirellulales > Lacipirellulaceae > Bythopirellula. Next base: position 14,359 of record JAJDEE010000165.1, on the reverse strand, counting down.
ACCGCGTCGATTCACGCTCGATGTCGGATCGCGGGGATCGATGAAGACCGCCATCGTTGGCTGAATCGCACCTGAGTCAATCAAGTTGTCGAGCACGACAACCATGCTGCCCAGATAATCGGCTGCGAATTCGTGTCCGTCGGTCACGTAGACCACCGGCAAGTTGTTGAGCTGCTGGTCTGTGTAGCCAGGGGGAGTGTACACGCGATAGTTGACGTCGTATCCCAGGTTGCTGCTAGAAGTCGTGATGTTCTCGGTGAAGCTGCCTTTCGGAATACCGGCGTGGCGTACGGTCTCTTGCGGAAAAACATAGTCTGGCATTCGCAGTTCGGAATTGGGGCCGAAACCGCCCCACATCTGCAAGGAATTCGACGGGTCAAGAATCCAGCTACTCCCGTTGCGGACGACCTTGTAATCGAGCCGTGCATCGGTCGGAAATGCCTTTTCCACGATCCAAAGATCGGTACCCGAAAACTGCGTGCCTTGCCAACCGGCGGCAGAAGGATTCCAACCGTTGAAATCACCCGGCCAAGCCACGCTGCTCGCCGAACCACGGTAAAGAAAAGCGACCTGATTGTCTTGCGCGTAAGGAACTTGCCCTGCGCTCTGTAGCGTTGACCAAAATGTGTCAAGTGCCGCATCGCGCAGCGTAGGATCAGAAATACTGACAGTCGTCAGTAGGTCGTTTTTGAAGTCGGCATACGACGGATATATTTCTTGCCGCACGTAATCGGGATCAGGCGGTAACTGGCCCACTGCTGGTATTTGCGCCAGCAGCGTTACAGAAAAAATCGCGATCAGCCGACATGTGATGATTGACTTTATAGTCATAGACCCCTCCGTTTCCGATAATTAAAACTCTTGGCTCCTCAGTGATTCTAGCGGAATTTTGACAGAGGCACCAATCCCTGCGCACCCTTTCCTGTGGAGGGGTCGGCGTAGGCCTGTTGTTTGCTAATCCGTGCAAAAACACTGCCGAATACCATCTGTGGTGAGGGAAAATCGTGAACGACCCCCATCAACGGCTCCGAGTAGTCGGGGGGGCAATCGTTGGTAAAAGCGTTGTTCCGTCGTGTTTTGCTATTTTACCCTTCGCGACTTGTCGGAATTTGTTTGATTGTGTAACCAACCCTGCGGCGCATGACTGATTGTGCTGCTGAGGCTGTGTGGATGGATAAGCTAGCAGAGCCTCAGGGGGTGACTGCGCTCTTGGTGGTTTGGGTCTGTTTTGCTACAACTCTGCTCCCGTTGCATGGGACCCGGTGCTAGCATCGAGTTCTAGTCGCCAAGCGCCGCAAGAAGCAGCGCTGGTGGATTGCATTCTTTTGAAGCCCTACGCCCTTCGATCATGGACGATCAGTGAGCAATTTTGCCCGCGTAATTCAACTTGCCTTGAGACATCGACTGACGGTTTTAGCGTCGGTGTTATGTTCGCTGGGTGTCGCGATTCTGTGGGCAGGAAATCTTGCCGCGATCATGCCACTTGTTGATGGTGTGATGCATGAAAAAACGATTCCCGACCTGTGTCGCGAATATATTGCGTCGCAAGAAGAACGCCTAGTAACGCTGGGGAGTAAAGCCGATCTCTACAACGGTGCGTTAGCAGATATCGGAGACGATTTTCAACGAGAACGCAAACTACGTCGGAAACTTGCCCGAGTCGATAAGCAACGAGATAAAGAAGCGACTTGGCTCACGCGTTATCAAAGTGCTTTACCGGTTTTGGACCGTTGGTTGCCCGTTACACCGTTCGGTACGCTTGTGCTGATCTGTGCAGCATTGGCTGTGAGTACCATCCTTAAAAGCTTGCTGCGAATCGCCGGCTTGTTTTTCATGGCACGGCTAGGGCATCTTACGAGTTTTGAACTACGAAAAGAATTTTACCGACGGACGCTCGGACTCGACATGGGCACGTTTGGCCGGACGAGTACCGGCGATCTGATGAATCGGTTTACGACCGACATTGGAGCGATCGCTTTTGGCACGAACGTGTTGTTTGGCATGGCGATTCTCGAACCGTTGAAACTGATTGCCTGTCTGATTGGCGCAGCCCTGATTAGCTGGCAACTGTTGCTGTTGAGTGTGCTGTCGGCGCCGCTGGCGGGGTATGCGGTCCATGCACTGGCGAAATCGCTGAAGCGAGCCAACCGGCGAGCGCTGCAGGAGCTGTCGTCGCTCTACGAGCACTTGGAAGAGACGTTCAGCAGCATGAAGGTCATCAAGGCCTTTACGATGGAATCGCGAGAGCGGAGTCGATTTCATCAAGCCTCGAAACAGTACTACCGCCGCTCAATGAAAATTGCGTTCTACGATTCGGTCGCCAGCCCTCTGACAGAGTCGATGGGTGTGGTCGTGATTATGTGCGTGGTGATGGCTGGCGGGTACTTGGTGCTTAACGGCCAGAATCATTTGTTCGGCATTCGTGTGAGCGACGAGCCGCTATCGCATGGCATGTTGACGGCGTTTTATGCAATGCTTCTGGGTGTGATCGACCCGTTTCGCCGGCTGTCGGGGGTTTTTAATCATCTGCAGCGTGCTGCCGCATCTAGCGACCGAGTGTACGAAATGCTCGATCGAAAATCGCAGGTTGTCGACCCGCCTGTGCCCGACAAGTTAGCACAACGGCTGGGAAGAATTCATTTTCGCAACGTTTCGTTTTCTTACACACCAGCGGAATCGGTGCTGGACAAGGTCGACATGCACGTCGAACCGGGCGAGACAATCGCAATCATCGGCCCAAACGGCTGCGGTAAATCGACGCTCATGAACCTGACAGCGCGCTTTTACGACCCCACTGACGGCGCCGTGACGATTGATGGTGTTGACTTGCGTAACGTGAAATTGCGAGATTTGCGTAAGCGATTTGGAGTCGTCACACAAGAAACACTCCTCTTCGACGACACGGTCGCCAACAACATTCGTTACGGCTCGCCCGGCGCAACCCAAAAAGAGGTCGAACAAGCCGCCAAACAGGCGCACGCACATCGCTTCGTCACCGAAAAATTGGCCAGCGGCTATCAAACTTTGTGCGGTGCCGGTGGCCAGCGACTCTCAGGTGGTCAGCGGCAACGTTTGGCCCTAGCGCGGGCGATTTTACGTGACCCCGAAATTCTCATTCTCGACGAAGCGACTAGCCAAATTGACGTTGAGAGTGAACGCCTGATTCACGACGTGCTAGAAAAATTTGTGCATGGTCGCACGACGTTCATGATCACACATCGTCCCAGTACGCTGGCTCTAGCAGATCGAATTGTCGTGATGGACCATGGCCGTGTGATCGATGTAGGCACCATGGACGAGCTTTCCGCTCGTTGCGAATTGTTCCGCCGTCTGGCGCATCTCAAATATCGCGAAAGTGCGTAATTCGACATTCGTATCAGTCTCGCTGATACATGTTTGAATTGAGAAGAGCGCAGCTAGCGCTCGGACACACGGCAGTTGCCTTCTCCCCTGGATATTTGATGTCTTTCGTGGTTCCCTTCTTTCCAGTTTGAGGTACTCAAACTGGAAAGAGAAACCGCCAAGATCGCCAAGGACATGCCCAACATCAGCTAGTTTTAGGCGTTTTTGCTTGGCGATCTCGGTGTCCTTGGCGGTTAATTTAGTTTCCTAGCGACTTTGCAATCCGCCTGGAGGCCACATACCTCCGCGTTGACCATTTCGCCCAATCGTGCTAGCCTAACCCCCAATCATCAATCAACTTAGGCACTATTACGTTTCCGGCTTGTCGCTGTTCGATATCCCCAGACAGGCTACCCGACAGGAAGTTTTTTAATTTTGGTCACCGAAAAAGCGCTCAGTGCAGACGACAACTCTTCTTCGCCCGTAGTCGGTTTCGATTCCCTCGGTCTGTCTGAGGTGATGATGGAGTCGCTCGCAAAAGCCGAGTATCACGAACCCTCGCCAGTGCAGGCGGGCATTATTCCTCACGCGCTCACAGGCGGAGATCTGCTCGGGCAGGCACGCACCGGCACCGGCAAAACGGCGGCGTTTGCGATACCGATATTGGAGCGGCTCGAGCTTATTCCGCGTGGCCCGCTGCCAAACGCAATCGTACTGGTGCCCACTCGCGAATTAGCAGTTCAAGTGCGTGACGAAATCGCAAAGTTGTCGCATGGACGAAAGACGCGATGCATTGCCGTTTATGGCGGCAAACCGATTCGCTCGCAGATTACACAGCTCGAAAAGGGGTGCGACATCGTTGTCGGCACGCCCGGACGAGTGCTCGATCATTTGTCGCGCGGCACGCTGAAATTGAATGGCTTGCAATGTGTCGTACTCGACGAAGCAGATCGAATGCTGGACATTGGTTTTCGACCAGACATCGAAAAAATATTACGGAAGTGCCCGAAGGAACGGCAAACGTTGCTGCTCAGTGCGACGGTCGACAAAGGAGTCGAGCGGCTTTCGCGTAGCTACATGTTCAAGCCTCAGATCATGGATTTCTCGCCGTTGACCAAGGCGGGCGATACGATTGAGCAACATTATTTTACGGTCGAAGAAATGCGCAAGTTTGATTTGCTTCTCAAACTCATGGAGCGCGAAGAACCCGAACAGGCGATCGTCTTCTGTCGCACCAAACGAGGAACCGACCGTGTCCAACGTAAGCTGTCGAAGAAGATGAAAGGAGTCGACTGCATTCATGGCGACATGGCCCAGCCAGCACGCGATCGTGTGATGCGTTCGTTCCGCGATGGCAAGGTGCGTATCTTGGTTGCGACCGATGTGGTAGGACGTGGGATCGATGTCACGAATATCTCGCACATCATCAACTACGACTTGCCGCAATCGTCCGACGATTACGTCCATCGCGTCGGACGCACGGGGCGGATGGGCCGCGAGGGTATAGCCTATTCGTTTGTGACGCCCGAACAAGGTATCGAACTGACGCGAATCGAGATGCTGATCAACACGCTGCTAAAACGGGGCGAAATCGAGGGGTTTCAAACCGTCGCCACTGCGGCGCCACCGCAAAGCACCCCAGAAAACAGCGAGCCTGAAAAACCCAAGCCACCTGCTCCTGGCCAGCGCCCTCGCAAGCGACATCGCCGCGGTCTTTAGAATCATTAAAAATAACGCGTTTCTGGCGGGGAAAAATTGGCCGCCGATACGCGTTCATTTGCGGCTAAAAAACTAGCTACGCTGATCTCAACTAGGATCCGCATTACTCCGCAGTCGCAAACTCCTTTTGCAAATACTTCGCCACTTTGCCCCACTGTTTCGCAGCGACTTCAAAATCGACCGTCATCGCTCGCACGGTAGTGGGCGACTCGACTCGAGACGACGTTTCAACCGCTGGATTCAAAGGAATTTGGGCACTCGGACCAGCAGCCAGCATGCTCTCGACTTGAGACGACAATAGAAACTCAGCCAATTTCCGCGCAGGCTGAGGGTTTGGAGACCCTTGGATCAGTGCTACGGTGTTGGGAATGAACAACGTGCCAAGTTGCCCCTGCCCCTGATCGGGATAGACAATTTTCACCGGCCAGCCTTTTTCGAGTTCGATGATCGCATCGTCAGTATCGGTAAGGCCAAATGCTAATTCGCCGCGAGCAACCGCCAACGCAACTTGCTTGTTGCCCGACATTATGCGTACGTTCGCCTTGACGGCGCGGAAAAATGCTTGCGCCTGTGCATCGCCCCAAACTGCGAAGAGACAAGCTGCATGCGAAGCCGTTGTGCCAGCTAAGGGCTTAGCGATCGCAACCCTATCCTTCCATCTGGCATCGGTCAGATCCAAAATCGAATCTGGCTCGTTGGTAGCGGAAACTAAATCGGTATTCACGATCAATACACGTGCTCGTGCTGCAAAACCATACCAATGCCCTAATGGCGAACGGTACTGCTGCGGGTAGTTGTTCGCAACTGCGCTCTCGAAGTTCGTCAGCATGTCTGCTTGGTCGAGTCGCAAAGTGTTGACGATTTCGTTATTCCAAAACATGTCGCACCGGGGCCGCTCGCGCTCGGCAAACAAGGCTTGAGTAAGCCCGACGGTTTTGGTCGATTCGGTGTCGTATTTGGCTAAGACCGTGATGCCCGTTTGTCGCGTGAACTCCTCGAAAACAGGCCGCGAAAACTCTTGATCGAGCGCCGTATAAACGACGACACTTTGAGGACCTAACGTCGAAAAGAATGGGGCGATCAGTATCCCAACGATCATTAGCACACTACCGAAGAGCACTATCGACATAGGATTTCGTAAATAGAAGTCTCGTAATTTCAAAGTCTCGCCTCTGAAACCCCCACGCCTCAAGCAATCTGGGAATGGGGGGCCTAATGCAATGGATTCTAAACTGCCCGTTTAGTACAATATCAGATCGTATATCTCCGTCGTAGCAAGGGCCACCATGAAACTGTTGCTGCTGGGCACATCCGGCTACCACCCCAACGATCGCCGACAGACCGCCTGCATGATGCTGCCAGAATTGGGCGTCGTACTCGACGCTGGTTCGGCCATGTATCGTGTACGCGAGCATCTGACGACGGACACGCTCGATATTTTTTTGACTCACGCCCATCTCGATCATATCGTCGGGCTGACCTATATGTTCGACGTGCTACACGGTCGCAAGATGAAGCGAGTCACTGTGCACGGCGAAAAGGCAAAACTCGCGGCGGTCAGGAAGCATCTGTTTTCTGAGCTTTTGTTTCCCGTTGACCCTCCCTTCGAAATGCAGGAGATAGAGCAGAAATCCAAACTACCTGACAATGGAATACTAACACACTTTCCGCTTTCACATCCGGGTGGCTCACTAGGCTTTCGTCTCGATTGGCCTGATCGCTCGCTGGCCTACATAACCGATACTACCGCGACGCAAGATGCTGACTACGTCGACAAGATCCGCGGTGTAGACTTACTCATCCACGAATGCCACTTCGGTGATGACATGCCCGAGCAAGCTGTACTCACCGGTCACAGTTGCCTCACGCCCGTGGCAGAGGTGGCCGCAGCGGCGGGAGTTGGCCGTTTGGTTTTAGTGCATATCAATCCCTTGCTAAGCAACGATGTCGAATTGGGTGTGGCAGGGGCACGTCGTATTTTCCCCGAAATTGAGATTGGCGTGGATCGCATGGAGATCGATTTTTAGGCAACCAGCCCATTGATCAACTTTCCCATCAAATTCCGACAGCTGTGGTTAGTGCTTATTGTCACCCTCTGGGTCTAAAACCCTTTTAGGTTTTACTTTGCAGGGTGGGTAGTTCTGCTGGCGCCTGGAGCGTCGACATCGGGTAAAATCCATTCGCCAGCAGGTTTACCCACCTTTTTTGGCGGACCGAAAGGTGGGTGAACCTGTCTGCGGCAGAACGAATTGAAGTGGTTCGCTCAAGCAAGCCGACAGAACCTCCCACCCTACAAAAAACATTCTTTCTCGTGAGTGAAGGACTTTTGTCCGAAGCTCACGAAATTTCCAAACCTACCGGCTTCTAGCAGGTAGTAGTTGAGTTACTTAGCGCGAGGATGCGCTTTCTCGTAGGCTGCCCGTAGGTTGCTAGTGCTGAGGTGCGTGTAGATTTGTGTGGTGACGAGGCTTTTGTGGCCGAGTAGCTCTTGCACACTGCGAATGTCGGCGCCGCCGTCGAGCAGATGCGTGGCAAAGCTATGCCGCAGTGTGTGAGGACTGGTACGTCCGTCAAGTCCGCTCTCTTTCAGATGCTTTTCCAGCATCCGACCCACGCTGCGCGAAGTCAGCCGCGAACCAAAGCGATTCACAAACACCGGCGCATCGCGTCCCGTCGGCTCCTTCTCAGCGAGTTGTCGCTTCGCAAGCCACGCATGCAACGCAGCTAGTGCGTAGGAACCCAGCGGAGCCAAGCGTTCTTTGCGGCCCTTGCCACGCACGCGAACAATACCCTGATCGAAATCGAGGTCGCCATCGTTGAGACCGACCAACTCGCTTACGCGCAAGCCGGCGGAGTAGAGTGTCTCTAGAATCGCCCGATCGCGTAGGCCCATTACCTTGTCGCTCGACGGGGCACCGAGCAGCTTGCCAATTTCGCTGGTCGACAGAAAATGCGGTAGCTTGTGGGCCTTGCGTGGATTGCGCAGTGCTTTGGCCGGGTTGTTATCGATCCAATCTTCGCGCTGTGCAAAGCGGTAAAAACTTCGCAGCGACGCGAGTTTTCGCGCGATTGACGTCTTGGCATAGCCGGCGTCGTGCAGTGCCGCGAGATAGCCGCGCAGCTCTGGCGAGGTTAACGTCATCGGATCGGGACAGCTGCCATCTTCTTCGCACAGGTAATCGGCGAAGGTCTCGAGGTCTTCGCGATAGCTTTTGAGCGTGTGCGGCGAGGCCCCACGCTCGACATGCAGATGTTGCAGAAACTTGGCAAGTTGGCGTTGCATAGGAGAGGATCGAGGTGTGAGGATCGAGAAAAAACAGCGGGACACTCGCACCTCGCTCCTCATTCCTCGCCCCTCATCATTCCTCAGGTTGCACGAGCGAGGTACGGTCGAGCGATTTACTAGCCGGGCCGACTTGGCGGACCTTTTGGCTGAGCACGGCAGCGTCGTACCAGCTGAAGCTAAGCTCGGTATTCGATGCGAAACGCCCGAGCGTGCGGAGGGCGTCGGCACGTTGCGAGTCGTCGAACAGAAAGATGTAGCGCTCGCGTCCTTTGACCAACGCTAGTACATTTATGTCGTCATTCACAGTAGCAGCTCTCTATGCGGCAGCACTTTAGATTTTGAGGGGGACAGCCTTTTTGCCAGGGAGCCGGTTCCATGGCACCAATTTTCTGGAAACTGGGGACTGGTGCGGGGTTGGCCGTTGCTGCGAGGGCTTAGCGTTGAGGGCATCCGTGCGAGCGTGACCTAGAGACCTTCCGGCGAGAGCGATCTCTAACCACCTCTATCGGTTCTCAGGCCAGCGCCACACCACTTGCGTTTTGTGACTTCCGCCGCGAGCTGACAGCATTTCTGAGATGTGCATGTGACAGCAAAAGCGAACGAAGTCGTCGCTGCGCTGGAGATAAGATTCCCATCCGCCAAACCGTGCGTCGTTGCGGAAGTAGGCATAGTCTTGCAAAGCCTGCGTAAAATCAGGGTCTGTGCCGCTGTAAACTCGTGTATGTTTGAGGACCGGACCGTGGTATCGCTCGCATGGTGGTCGCGATGCTTGCGGTGAAGGCGGCACAAAACAATCTTCGTGCGGCCAGTTTGGTGGCAAGAATTCGGTCGTGCCGATTGATTCGCTAGTAACGATCGATTCGTTAGTAGTGGTTTCTTCGCTGCTGTCATCGGCCTCGGAGCTAGAGGAATCGGCGGGCGTCGGCGCCAGCAGTTGGCCCGGTGGTAGCTCTTTGGTCGCTTGTGTTAGCTTGATGCCTCCCCCTTCAAACGGATCGCTCTGAGCCTCAGACCTGCTGGCACTGCCAGACATTTGCGGCGGCGATGGCAAAGTTTGACAGCCCGCATCACAATCGGGCGATTGCGTCGCCATCTGTGCGCGGGCGAGCGCCATCTGTGATTCGTAAACGAGCGAGTCAGGAATGTACTCCTCTTCTGGTGTGTTCCAAGGCAGACCATAGCCGGCTGGAATTTTGTGATAGCCCGGATTGGCGGTGTACCATTCGACCCGCAATCCACAACGGGGTGGATAGTAGGGTGAGTAATCGGTAACAGAACCCACGACGACCACATCGACTCCCAACAGTTGAGCTAACCGGCGCGCTTCGCCAGCATCGCTCAGATGGACTTGATTGGCGATGATGGTTTCTTCCACAACGCCCAGAGGCACGACCTCGAAGCCGGGCGTCATTTGCAGCTCAGAAAAGTAAGCCATCGCAAAGTCGCGGCCATCAACGGTTGATTCGTCACTGTGATTGAAAAACGGCGCGACAGCGACGCGACTGAGCTGCGGAAACGGATTGCGAACAACCGGCTTGTGCGAGATTTCTGGCAGGACCAGCGAGCATCCGGCGAAGCCGACAAGCGGCAAACAAACAAGAATTTTGAGGAGTGACCCACGCATAGTGGCAATTTTTCCAAAACGAAAGGGGCCCCCCTTTCCATTGGGAACGCTAGCACAGGTCGCTTTCGCAGCCCGAGCGCGTTGTCGGTATCTTCGGCAGAATCGTTAGAGTGACTGAAGAGGAAGTTGCAAATAAACGTGAATGCTAGCATGCTACCACTGGGCGACTCCCACGACATTTATGCATTCGAGATCGCTACCCAAATGACGAGTACAACGATAATTACTGAGGCGACGAAGGGAAGTAGATACCTTGCGCGGGACCGGCTCGCGGAATCAACATGAACCAACCCCATAGCAGCCGCTTGCGCTGCCAGCACGGATAGAATGCAAAAAATCATGAACGCCAAGAGAGGGGCTAGTTTTCCAATTGCAAAAAAGACACACAGAGCGGTACACAGTAGGAGCAAACTACGCAACGAAAAGCGAGGCCGTTTCATCCTTGCTCTTCCAACCATGCCGCGTCGAGGAGATCTTTGGGGCGACCACTCGCGAGCTTGTTTGTTAGCAAGTCTTCTTTGCATAGAATTGGGAACTGATAATCCTCAAGTTTTGCTTGGACTCGGTGTTTCCACGCCGAGTCAAAATCGACGCCTGATATCGACGTCAAAATATCAATCCGAAACGGAGGCAAACCGACTTGGTAGATCGTGTCAGCGGCGTGTAGGTCAGCCACGGAGAGATTTCTGCGTGGTGCTTTGAAAGCAACGAGGGCATCCCAAACTCGTTGAGCATTTTCAGGTGTTGGACGAACCCAGATGTCGATGTCCCCGGTTGCCCGAACAAGACCATACCCACCCAGGGCATAGGCACCGACTACGATATATTCAGCTCCCGCGTCGTCTAACGCAGTCAACATGTCTTTGAAGTCTTTCGCCAGCAATGTTCTTGCCTTTCATCGCCCAGGCACTGATGGTGAGCGGCCACATCATCGCTATCCGCTCTCCAGGCGTATAGTCTCGAAGATCATTTTCATTGCCTTGTTCAGAAAGGCTGGAGATTCGATCAGGAATATCGCGTGCATTTGACATACTCTAATTGTACCACAATTCTGCAACTTCGCCGACATCTCTAAACCAACCCGCCCATCGACCCCAACCCCATCGACCTTAGCCCCAGCGGCTCGCGGCTCGTGAACGGCTCGCCGTATTCGACACCGATGGTTTTTCCCCAGTAGGCGGCTTCGTGCTCGAGGTTCTCGATGAAGGTGCGCGGCTTGGTCGGGCGGCCGGTGACGAATTGGCTTTGGTAGCACTCGATCGAAGCCCGCTTTTGCTCCCACTCGGCGCTGATGTCGAGGATGAAGGCGGGCTGCAGGGCGAGCTTGAGATGCACGCAGTAGTAGTTGTAGATCCGCTCGGGATGAAACGGCTCGCCGGGCATATCGGTGTTGCTGAGCTTGGCCCAAAAGCGGGCGGCATCGACCAACTCGGTCGCGGCGAGGTGGTCGGGGTGGGCGTCCTCCCAGTACGGCGCGAACAACCAGCGCGGACGCTGTTGGCGAAACACGCCGGCGAGTTTTTCGCGTGCTTCGAGTGTTGGCTCGAGGCTGCGGTTGGGTAGGCCGAGATTCTCGCGCCAGTCGAGGCCCAACACTGTTGTCGCCGCGGCGGTTTCGGAAGCGCGGATTTCGAGCGAGCCGTGCGGTGTCGGTTCGCCATTGGTGAGATCAAGCACACCAACGCGCAGGCCCTCGGCTTTGAATTTGAGAATGGCCCCGCCCATGCCGAGTTCGGCGTCGTCGGGGTGCGGGGCGATGACTAAGATATCAAGCATGGGGGATTAAGGTTCTCAATGTGAAAAGAAGAATTACCACGGAGGCACGGAGAGCACGGAGGAAAAGCCGATACGCCACTTGGAAAAGGGAATAGGTTTCACCATTATTCTAAAGAGAGTTACTCTGTGTTCTCCGTGCCTCGTGGTGAAATCCTTAGCTTGTTTTCAGATATGGATTAGTTGTTTTCAGATATAGATTTGTCGAAGCGGCTTGCCAGCCTTCAACCTTCCTTTACAAAGCCTAGGTGCATTTCGGCGTGGCGACAATTAATTCCCAAGATTTCTTCATGCGTCATCGGGCCAAAAAACGGATGGCTGACGTCGGCTGTGTGGTTCTTTAAGCGTTGGGCCGCGCGGCGGAGGTGTTCGAGCGCCTGCTGTGGGTCGGTTTCGTCGGGAACTAGCTCTTTGGCAATTTCTCCTTTGAGCTGAAAGCCGGGGTGCATTCCTTTGCGTAAAAAAAGATTTTTCAGGAACCACCGCCCAACTAATCGCATTGGCCACGGCGGCGTGTTTTCGAAACCGTCGATCGGTTTTTCGATGACGGTGGCCAGATGTTCCAAGATTTTCCCCAGCGACCAATTGCCTGTCGTGGTTGCTTCTGTAGCGACCAGGCGCTCGGCGTCGGCGACGACTTCGTCGAGCGTGGCGAAGGTGAGGTCGCGGCGTGGTGCGGTTTTGGTATCGACCATTGTTGATATACCTCTAAAAGGTTGCTCTTGTCAGTTATGCATTGCTTCGCTCCAATTTGGCGTAGGGGTGGACGGATGTCAACTGTCGTGAATAAGGTGAGTCGCGTGACTAACGAAACCAAGCGAACTGATCAGCTAACCTATCAAAAACTGTGCGATGCCGTACAGGAAGCGGCCATGCTGGCTCGAATTCAGCATTTGCTCGAATGGGACGAGCAGACCAAGATGCCCAAGGCAGGCGGGGCCTACCGAGCGAACCAGATGGCCTACATGGCGGGGCTGGTGCATCAAAAGCAGACGGCCCCCGAAATTGGCGAGTGGCTCGACCAGCTTGCCAATAGCCCGTTAATGGCCGATCCCACGAGCAACTCCGGTGCGAACATTGCTCACCTGCGACGCGACTACGACAAGAAAACGCGGTTGCCACAATCGCTTGTCGAGCAGTTGGCGAAAGCTTGCACGCTGGGCCAGCAAGTTTGGGTCGAAGCTCGCAGCGCCGACGACTTCAAGAAATTCCAACCCAACCTCGAAGAAGTCGTTCGCTTGAAACGCGAAGAGGCGGCGGCGCTCGGCTACGAACAGACACCCTACGATCCGCTGCTCGACGATTATGAACCGGGCGAATCGACGGCGAATGTCGCGCGCGTGCTGAGCGAATTGCGCGATGCGCTCGTACCGCTCGTGCAGGCTATTGCCGAAAGCAAACAGCGGCCCGACGCATCGCTACTCGCGCGAAGCTATCCGGTCGATGCCCAAAAGTCGTTTGGCACTGCGGCAGCCAAGTCGATTGGCTTCGACTTCAACGCAGGCCGACTCGATGTGACAGCGCATCCATTTTGCACAGGGCTTGGACCCGGCGACGTGCGAATCACTACGCGTTATGACGAACACGCATTTTCCGACGCGTTCTTTGGCATCCTCCACGAAGCGGGCCACGGTCTCTACGACCAAGGCTTGCCGCGCGAGCATTATGGTCTGCCGATTGGCGAAGATGTTTCGCTGGGCATCCACGAATCGCAATCGCGCATGTGGGAAAACCAAGTCGGCCGCGGCCGCGCCTTTTGGGAGCATTTTTATCCGCAAGCGCAAGCGGCATTTCCTGCGGCGCTCAAGGATGTCGAGCTATCGGCCTTCTACGGTGCGATCAACGCTGTCCGGCCGTCGCTGATTCGCGTCGAGGCCGACGAAGTGACGTATAACTTGCACATCCTCATTCGGTTTGAATTGGAGCAAGCGCTGATCGAAGACAGGCTCCAAGTCGCCGACTTGCCAGGTGCGTGGAATGAAAAATACGAGCACTACCTCGGCGTTACGCCGCCCAGCGACGCCGAAGGCGTGCTGCAAGACGTCCACTGGAGCGCCGGCCTGTTCGGCTATTTTCCGACGTACGCGCTAGGCAATTTGTACGCGGCCCAGTTTTTCCGTCAGGCGACCAAAGACCTGGGCGATCTTGAAGCGAGTCTCCGTCGCGGCGATTTCAGCGCGCTGCTCACTTGGCTGCGCAAGAACATCCATCGTCACGGGCGTCGCTATTCGCCGACCGAACTGGTCGAGCGAGTCACTGGTTCGCCGCTGCAACACGAGCCATTGATCAGCCAACTCTCGGCAAAATATGGCGAGATTTACGGTCTATGACGCAGCAGACACGGTCACCACAAATTGCTTTTACCCGTGTTCCTCCGACTCAACTACTACCGGCTAGAAGCCGGTAGGTTTGGGAATTTCGTGAGCTTCGGACTAAAAGTCCTTCACTCACGAGGCAGTATTTTTTGTAGGGTAGGAGGTTCTGCCGGCGGATTGAGCTAGCCACTTCCATTCGCTTTGCTGCCGACAGGTTCACCCACCTTACCGTTTGCCTCAAAAGGTGGGTAAACCTGCTGGCGAGGAATGCTTATCGCAATATCAAAGTCGCTTTCGCCA